>NZ_UWOA01000008.1:0-96629 GCF_900604305.1 Mycobacterium sp. P7213 | reverse complement strand
GGCCAGCGATGCGGCACTCAGTGGTCGGTCGGTGTCATCGGTGACGGTGAGGCTGGCGGCGTCTCCGGTGATGGTGATCAGACCGCGGTGATGTAACCGGTGGTGATACGGGCAGACCAGCACCAGGTTGTTCAGTTCGGTTTCGCCGCCGTCTTCCCAATGCCGGATGTGATGGGCGTGCAACCCTCGGGTGGCCCCACAACCGGGAACCACGCAGCAGCGGTCACGGTGCTCAAGGGCCCGGCGCAGCCGGCGGCTGATTCCGCGGGTGGTGCGGCCGGCGCCGATGACTTCACCGGCGCGCTCGAACCACACCTCAAAGCTGGCGTCGCACAGCAGGTATCGGCGTTCCTCTTCCGACAGCAGTGGCCCCAGGTGCAGTGCCGCGACCCGGTCCTTGACGTCGAGGTGCGCTACCACCGTGGTGTGGAGTCCGTGCGGCCGGCGTGCGGACTCGACGTCCCATCCGGTCTCGACCAGACGCATGAACGCATCCGCAGTAGTCGGCAACGGAGGCGCCTGATCTGTTGTGCGGCCCTCGTGGTCGTGTTTCCACTGGGCCATCAGGGCGTCCAGATGAGACTGCAGTGCCGCATCGAACTTGGCCGCGTCGAGGTGATCGAGTTTGATCCGCCAGCAGCTGCCCTGCTCGTCGGTGACTTTCGTGATCGATCGCGCCGGCTCGGGCCGGTGATCGGGTTCGGGGCGCGGCTCCAGCTTGACCGCGGTGCGTAGTTGGCTGACGGTGGCCACGGCGGCTAGCTGGGCGTAGTGCTCGTCGGAACCGTCGGCGGCCCGCCCGGCGATGACCCCGACCTGATCGAGGGAGACGCGACCGTCCCGCAGGCCCTGGACGCAGCGGGGAAACTCTTCGGCTCGATGGGCCACCGTGGCGATGGTGTGGGCATTGCCCGGTGACACCCCGGTCTTCCAGGCCAGCAGCGCAGCGACAGACCGCGCTCCGGTGGCGCCCCACAGCTGCTCGCGGTCGATCTCTGCAGTGATGTCCACGATGCGTCCATCGATCGCGTTGCGCTGACCGGTCAACTCGGCCAGCTCCTCGAAGAGCACCTCAAGACGCGCGCCCGGATGCACTTCGGCACTGGCTGACGGCGCGATCGAGGACATGCCATCAGCATCGCAGAGGGGTACGACACGGCCGGGCACGTCGATTGCCACGCACGAGGAAGTCCGCGTAATTTGACCGGGTGAGTTCCTCCGAAGAGTACGGAGAAGACCGCTGGGTCGATACCTCCCGGCACCTGACCCTGATCGCCCGGCTCAACACCTCCGCCGTCGACGCCCGCCGTGGCGTGGTACGGCTGCATCCCGAAGCCGTTGCTGCCCTGGGTATCCGGGAGTGGGACGCGGTCTCGCTGACCGGTTCTCGCACGACGTCGGCGGTGGCGGGGCTGACGGGTCCGGATGCGCCGGCCGGTGTGGCGCTGCTCGACGATGTGACGCTGTCCAACGCCGGCTTGCGCGATGGCACACAGGTGGTCGTGGCCGCGGCCACCGTCCACGGTGCCCGCTCGGTGACGCTGAGCGGGTCCACCCTGACGTCCCAGACGTTGTCGCCCACCACCCTGCGCCAAGCTCTGCTGGGCAAGGTGATGACGGTCGGCGACGCGGTCTCCCTGCTGCCGCGCGACCTCGGGCCCGGCACCTCCACGTCGGCGGCCACCGCCGCGCTGGCATCGGCAGTCGGTATCAGCTGGACCTCGGAGTTGTTGACGGTCACCGGCGTGGACCCGGCCGGGCCGGTCAGCGTTCAGCCCAACTCGCTGGTCACCTTCGGCAACGGCCCCGCCGCCGCGGTCACCACCGTCGCCAAACCGGCTGCCCCGGCCCGCATCGCCATCGACGAACTCAAGGGCTGCGAGGCGCAGGCCGCCAAACTCGCCGAATGGCTCAAGCTCGCGCTCGACGAACCGCAGCTGTTGAAAACCCTGCGGGCGGGAACGAATCTCGGTGTGCTGGTGTCCGGTCCCGCCGGGGTGGGCAAGACGACCCTGGTGCGGGCGGTGTGCGAGGGCCGCCGGCTGATCGAGCTGGACGGGCCCGAGATCGGGGCGCTGGCCGCCGACGAGCGGCTGGCCGCAGTGCGTTCCGCGGCGACGCAGGTGTGCGACGGCGGCGGAGTGCTGCTCATCGCTGACGTCGACACGCTGTTGCCCGAACCGTCGGAGCCGGTGGCAACGCTGATCCTTGCCGAACTGCGCAACGTCGTGGCCACCGAAGGGGTGGCGTTCATCGCTACCTCGGCGCTGCCGGACCATGTGGATCCCCGACTGCGGGCGCCGGAATTGTGCGATCGCGAGATCCGGCTAAGTCTTCCCGACGGCGCGACCCGGGCTGCGCTGCTGGCCACCTTGCTCATCTCGGTTCCCACCGCAGACTTGGCGTTGGGTGAGATCGCGGAACGCACACCGGGTTTCGTGGCCGCAGACCTTGCCGCACTGGTTCGGGAGGGGGCGCTGCGGGCGGCGTCGCGAGCCAGCGACAACGATGAGGAACCCAAGCTCACCCAGGAGGATCTGGTCGGAGCACTCAGCGTGATCCGGCCACTGTCGCGCTCGGCGGCCGCAGACGTGGTGGTCGGCTTACAAGTGGGAAACGTCACCCTCGACGACGTCGGCGACATGGTCGCCACCAAGCAGGCACTGACCGAAGCGGTGTTGTGGCCGCTGCAGCACCCGGATACGTTCACCCGCCTCGGCGTCGACCCGCCGCACGGGGTGCTGCTCTACGGCCCACCGGGGTGCGGCAAGACCTTCGTGGTGCGCGCCCTGGCGGGCTCTGGTCGCGTCAGCGTGCACTCCGTCAAAGGCGCGGAGCTGATGGACAAGTGGGTGGGCAGCAGTGAGCGGGCGGTGCGGGATCTGTTTCAGCGCGCCCGCGATTCGGCTCCGTCACTGGTCTTCCTCGACGAGATCGACGCCCTGGCACCGCGACGCGGCCAGAGCTTCGATTCGGGGGTCACCGACCGGGTGGTGGCCGCGCTGCTCACCGAACTCGACGGCGTCACCCCGCTGCGCGACGTGGTGGTGGTCGGTGCCACCAACCGCCCCGATCTGATCGACCCGGCCCTGACCCGGCCGGGCCGGCTGGAGAAGCTGGTGTTCGTCGAGCCGCCGGATGCCGACGCTCGCCGGCAGATCCTGCGGGTGTCCGGGAAATCCGTTCCGCTGCATGACGACGTCGACCTCGACGCGCTGGCTGCGGACCTGGAGGGCTACAGTGCCGCGGACTGCGTGGCACTGCTACGCGAAGCCGCCCTGACCGCAATGCGGCGCAGCATCGACGCTGCCGATGTCACCGTGGCCGACGTCACCGCGGCACGCGAGAACGTCCGGCCCTCACTGGATCCCGTTCAGGTCGACGCGCTGCGCTCCTTCGCTGACAACCGCTGAGTTCGGAGTATCGGCAATCAAGAGACCTCGACCAGCGCGGCGAGCCGGGACAGTGAGGCGGCGAGCTTGTCCGCGGTAGTGTCCCGGGCGCGGGCGAGACGGTTCGGGTCGGACAGCTCCGACCAGTCGTAGGTGTGGGTTACTCGCGTGCGCGCCGGCCCGAGCGGCTCGAGCTCCCATCGCCACAGGTGTCCCGGCGGCGCACACCCGGGGGCCGCCGGGCGCCAGGCGATGCGGCGCCCTTCCTCGAACTCCACCACGTGGTTCTCCCGGACCTTTCCCATGGTCAGCGTCATGGTGAAAACGTCTCCGACGGCATGAACCCGTTGGCCGGGTGCGGCTTCGGCCAGATTCGCGTTTCCATCCCAGCGCGGCTGCCGGGCCGGGTCGGCGATGAAGTCGAAGATCAGCTTCGCCGGCGCCGCGATCACCCTGCTGGCGCTGACCACCTTCGCCGGCAGTGGCGAGCCGACTCGATGCAAGGTGCCTTCGGGGTCGATATAGGCGAATTCCCTGATCTGGTAGTCGGTGTCGACCGGTTCGACAAACCGTCCCGGTACGCCTGACGCCGTCCATTGCGCATAGAGCCCGTCGGCGTCGTCGACATAGAAGTACACGCTGGCGGCGGTGCGCAGTGGATCGTGTTCGGCCCATTCGGAAAGGTGCAACGAAACCGGACCGCGGTCGGCGAATCCGTAGCGGGCCGGGCCGCCATAGTGGTTGACGGTGAACCCGAGCCGACGGTAGCGGTCCAGCGCAGCGTCGAGGTCTCGCACGGAAATGATCGGTGCGACCGAGGTGAACTCGATGTCGGCCATAGCGTGAGCGTACGTCGAGGCAAGCTCGCCGGCCTGCCCCACGGATTCAGCCCGGAGGGCTAGCCCACCGGGTCGAACTCGATGTGCAGCTCGGTCAGCCCGCGCAGCAGGAACGTGGGCTCGTAGGAGTAGCGCCGCTGGCCGGCGGGCCCGTGGTGGGCTTCGCTGACCCGGAGGTCACGCATCCGGTCCAGCATGCGGTGAATCGTGATGCGCCCTTCGACCCGGGCCAGTGGCGCACCGGCGCAGGTGTGGATGCCGCGGCCGAAGGCGATGTGTTCGCGCACGTTCTTGCGGTCCAGCCGGAACTCGTCGGGGCTGGCGAATTTGCGCGGATCCCGGTTCGCCGCGCCCAGACACAGCATCAGCACGGTGCCGGCTTTGATCGGCACCCCGCCCAGCGTGGTGGTCTTACGGGCGAGACGGAAGTCGATCTTGGTGGGGCTCTGAATTCGCAGCGCCTCCTCGATGAAGGCCGGGATCAGCGCGGGGTTGTCTCGCAGCGTCTGCTGGAGCTCGGGCCGATCGCCCAGGGTTTGCACCGCCGCCCCCAGCAACTTGGTGACAGTCTCCTGACCGGCAGCGAATAGGAACGTGGCCGGGCGAACCACCTCCAGCAGTTCCGGTGTGGAACCGTCGGGGTAGGTCGCGGCGGCCAGCGCGCTGAGAACGTCCCCACGAGGCTCCCGCCGCCGCTCGGAGAGGTAGCCGCTGAACTTCCCGTCGAGGTACTGCAGAGGATTGAGACCCACCGGTGTCCCATCAAGGGAGCCGACATGCTGCCCCTCCTGATGCCCGGCACCCAGCGCACTGCGGAACTCCGCGCGATCCTCCTCGGGGACCCCGAGCAGATCGGTGATGGCCAGGGTTGCATACGGTTTGGCGTAGTCGAACAGGAACTCACAGCGGCCGGTACCGATGAATTCGTCGAGCTGCGTATCGGTCAGCTGCCAGATGAACTCCTCGTTCTCCTTCAGCCGCTTGGGAGTCAGCAGCCCGCTCAACAGCGCGCGGGCTCGGGTATGCGCCGGCGGATCCATCACCACGACGTGCTCGAAGATCGGGAACTTGTGCCGGTGCGCCTCGATCTGCTCGGTGATGTCGTCGCCCTCAGGCTCGAACGGCAGCGGTGGAAACGGCCCGCCGATGGCGTTCACCGCCGAGAATGAGTCGTGGTCTTTGAACGCGGCGAGCACCTCGTCGTAGCCGGTGACAGCCACGACACCGTGATGTGGCTCGGTGAACACCGGGCCCTTGGCACGCAGGTACTCGTAGTAGTCGTAGGGATCTTGGGTGACGGCCTGGTCGGAGAAGTAGTCCACCGCCGCGAGATCCACCATCTCCCGATACCCCTTTCGCGCGCGCGGCAACCTCGTCACACTGGTCGATCGATCAAATTGCTAGAATGCGTCATGCCTACCACGCGCGGCGCCGGACGGTCAAGCAACCGCAACCCCGGGCCGGCCTGAATGGCGGCTCCACGCAAGGCCAAAACGACCGACAACGCCACCCGACGCCGCCTGATCGAGGCGACGGCGCGATTGATGCGCGACGAGGGCTATGCCGCGGCGACGTCGCGGCGGGTCGCCGCCGAGGCCGGCGTGCGCCAAGCCCTGGTCTATTACTACTTCCCCACCATGGATGACCTGTTCGTCGAGGTGTTGAGGGCTGGCGCCGATGTCGCGCTGGAGCGGATGCGCGCCGCCCTGACCGACGACGATCCACTGCGGACACTGTGGGAGATCAATAGCGATACCCGTATGACCAGCTTAAACACCGAGTTCATGGCACTGGCCAACCACCGCAAGGCGATCCGGACCGAACTCAAGGCCTATGCCGAGCGAGTACGCGACATCGAGACCGCGGCCGTCACGGTGGCACTGCGCGCCAACGGCGTCGATCTGGAGGAATATCCGCCGGTCGTGATCTCGATCCTGATCGCCCAAACCGCCCGCAACCTATGCAACGAGAGCGCGGTCGGCGTCACCCGGGGGCACGACGAAGTGCGCGCCCTGATCGAGCGCCAGTTGAGCCGGCTGGCGCCGCCGCCCGCCGCCCCCCGCTAACAACCGATGGTTGACAGGCTGGCCCTTTGGTGCCAGCCGTGCTGATCGATCGACCAACAACGAGACGAGGTGCGGACATGAGTGGACGAGTAGCGGGAAAGGTCGCGCTCATCACCGGCGCGGCCCGCGGCCAGGGGCGCAGTCACGCGGTGCGACTCGCGCAGGAAGGTGCCGACATCATCGCCGTCGATGTCTGCGCTCGGATCAGCAGCAACGAGGACATCCCCGCGGCGACGCCCGACGACCTCGCCGAGACCGCCGACCTGGTCAAGGGATTGGACCGCCGCATCGTGACGGCGCAAGTCGATGTGCGTGACTTCGACGCGCTCAAGGCTGCGGTCGACGGCGGTGTCGAGCAGCTCGGGCGCCTCGATGTCATAGTGGCCAACGCCGGAATCGGCAACGGTGGCGAGACCCTGGACAAAACCTCCGAGGCCGACTGGCAGGACATGATCGACGTCAACCTGTCCGGCGTCTGGAAGACCGTCAAAGCCGCTGTCCCGCATCTTATTTCTGGCGGCAACGGCGGTTCTATCGTGCTGACCAGCTCGGTGGGCGGCCTCAAGGCCTACCCGCACACCGGTCACTACATCGCGGCAAAACACGGCGTGGTGGGGCTGATGCGCACCTTCGCCATCGAACTCGGCCAGCACTTCATCCGGGTCAACTCGGTGCACCCCACCAACGTGAACACGCCGCTGTTCATGAACGAGGGCACGATGAAGCTGTTCCGCCCGGACCTGGAGAACCCCGGACCGGATGACATGGCCGTCGTGGCGCAGCTCATGCACGTGCTGCCGATCGGATGGGTGGAGCCGGTGGACATCAGCAACGCCGTGCTGTTTCTGGCCTCCGACGAGGCCCGGTATGTCACCGGACTCACGCTCACCGTCGACGCCGGCAGCTGCCTGAAGTAGGCCCGCAAAATATCCGTCGACCCTGCACTCGCACTTTCACGCCCTGGACGCAGGGTCAACGAGGGATGTCGAATTCGACTCGCGCGGAAACGGTTTCGATCGCCTCGTACAGCGCCGACAAGCGGTCCGACAGCGACGGCGCCGCCAGCACCGCGTAGCGGTCGGCCTCCCCCATCGGGACGCGGCAAGCCAGCGAGTACAGTCGCTGCACCGGGTCCAGCGAGCGCAGCCGGCGACCGCCCACCAAACTGTTGCGACCCGGCATCACCCACCGTCGCTGGGCTTGGGCCATCCGCTTGTGCAGCGTGACGATGCGATCTTCGAGCGCACCGAACTGCTTGTCCGTCAACGGTTCTGACGGCTCGTCAGGCCATACCTCGGTGATCGCCCGCGGGTACGGATCGTCGGCGAGCCATTCACGCACCCGGATCCGCTCCCCGGTCAGGCAACGCAACGCGTACCGGCCCGCCCCGAGTTCCGTGCACTGGGTGATGTTGGCCATCGCGCCGACATCGTTGCGCTGCTCACCGCCGCCCACCTCTCGGCCCCGAGCGATCAGCACCACCCCGAACCGGGGATCACCGCTGCGCATCAAGTCGCCGACCAACACGGTGTAACGCAACTCGAAGATCCGCAGCGACAGTTCCTCGCCGGGCAGCAACACCCATTCCAGCGGGAACATCGGCAGTTCCATCACGAGATATCGAGCTCGCCCACCAGTGCATCGACCACGGCACGCAGATCACCGTCGTGTTCCTCGGCGACCCGGCGCTGACGCTGGTACGAAGCGCCAGTTCGGTAGATGTCCGCGACAGCCGCCAACTCGTCGGAGCAGTGCAGGCGCGCGGCGACCGGTTCCAGCCGGTTCAGCAGCTCGTCGAGGTCCTCGGTGACCAGCCGCTCGTTGCTGTCGGCATCAAGGATGATCTCGGCGTCCAGCCCGTAGCGGGCCGCGCGCCATTTGTTCTCCTGCACGTGCCAGGGCGGCATGGTGGGCAGGGACTCATCGGCCTCCAGCCGCCGGTCCAGATCGACGATCAGGCAGTGCGTCAACGCCACCAAGGCGCCCAGCTCGCGCAGGTTGGACACTCCGTCGCAGACCCGCACCTCAATGGTGCCCAGATGTGGTGACGGCCGGATGTCCCAACGGATCTCGTTGGTGTGGTCGATGATTCCGGTCTTCTTCTGGTCGTAGACGAAACCCTCGAACTCTGCCCAAGTCTGGAACTGGAACGGCAGACCCGCCGTGGGCAACTGCTGGAACATCATCGCGCGGTTGCTGGCGTAACCCGTGTCGTGACCGTCCCACCACGGCGATGACGCGGACAACGCCAGCAGGTGCGGATAATGCTGCAGCAGCGACGAGATGATCGGCATCACCTTGTAGGACGAGGAAATGCCGACGTGGACGTGCACGCCCCAGATCAACATCTGCCGGCCCCACCACTGGGTGCGTTTGATCAACTCGGCGTAGCGGGGCGCGTCGGTCAGCTTCTGCGCCGACCACTGTGCGAACGGGTGCGCGCCGGCGCCGAAGAGCTCCATCCCCCGGGCGTGCACGATCGGCCGGGTCGTCTTCAGCGTCTGGCGCAGATCCTCGATGGCCTCGCCCGTGTTGTCGCAGATACCCGTGACGAGCTCGACGGTGTTGCGCAGCAACTCCTTGTGCACGCGCGGGTTTTCGCCAAGCTCGGACAGGACCGCGCTGGCTTCGTTGCTCAGATCACGCGTCTGGGCATCGACGAGAGCCAGCTCCCATTCCACGCCGAGGGTGGGACGGGCGCTGCGAGCGAACTCGATTCGGGCTTCAGATCTCGGCGAAGCCCCGACCGGCGGGCTATCCGGCGCCGATGACACCACACGCAATCCGCTTTCCGGCATCTCCGGTGGTCAGCGTGGTCTGGTCCGGGCCGGGCGTGCCATTGACCTGGGTGTAGCGGTCCGCCGGGATGTTGGCGAAGTTGTCATCGTCGGCGTGGATGATGATCGAGGTTCCCTCGCCAGCCAGCAGTTCAGCTTTGGTGAACGAGTCGGTGGTGGTGACCAGCAGCCCACTGCCGTCGGAGCGCACCTGCAGCGACGTCAGGTCACCGCTCTGCGGGTGCTCGCTGTGGCCGGGCGCCTGGAAGTGGCCGCCGGCCGACAGGAAGCTGCCGGGCGCGCCGCCGGTGGGGGCCACCGACTCTGCTTCACACTTCCCGACTGCGTGGACGTGCAGGCCGTGGAAACCGGGCGACAGCACACCGCTGCTGGTGGTCCGCACGGTCACGGTGGCGAACTCCTTACCGCCGGACTTGCTGAATTCGAACGTCGCGGTGGCGACCTGGCCGCCATCGGCGGTCGTCAGATGCGCGACGAGATTGTCCGCGCCGGCCGAACCACCCGACTCGGACTCCGTGGCCGACGGCGCCGCCGACCCGGTCCAGATGGCCGGCGTGGTGCCGGGCACGTCTGAGGGCACCTCGTTGGGGGGACTGCACGCCGCCAACAGCACGGCCGGGATGGCGAAGACGACGGCGGCAAGAGCTCTGCGGTGACCTGTGACCATGCGAGGAGCTTAACCCGCGACCACCACGATGACGCCCGGTGGTTGCTCGGCCACGTCGGGGATGCGCGGCTCGACGACCGCTCCCAGCACCTGGGCGATCGAATGGGCCGCGTCCTGCTCACCCTCGGCGTCGCTGAAATAGACGGTGGTCTGGGTGACCTCGGGCAGTTCGAGGTTGCCGATCTCGGTCACGTTCCAGCCGGCTTCGCGCAGCCGGTCGGCGGTGTTCCCCGCCAGGCCCGCCTGTTCGGAGATGTTGAAGACCCGCACGTCGGACTTACGCGCGGGGCGTTCGGGTTTGGCCGGCGCCGAGGACGTGGTGACGGGTTGCGCCGTCGTCGAACGGTCGGCGTCGTCGTCGGTGCTCGAGGAGCCGAGGGCTTGAAACCCGACCAGCAGGAAGACGGTGCCCAAGAACAGCAGCACCATCACCATTGCCCGGAGTGGGAGTCGAGAGGAGTCAGGAACGTGGTCGTTCATTGCGCCCACTGTATCGAGGAGCGGGCCATGACCTATAAACGCCCGGCGATCAACGTGTCAGGCAATCAGGTGATGTCGAACCCGAGCCGGCGCGCGGCACGCGCCTTCTGGCGGCTGGAGCGCAGCCGACGCAGCCGTTTGACCAGCATCGGGTCGGCGGCCAGCGCTTCGGGCCGGTCGACTAGCGCGTTGAGGACCTGGTAGTACCGAGTCGCCGACAGCGCAAAGCGTTCCTTGATGGCCTCTTCCTTGGCGCCGGCGTACTTCCACCAATCCCGTTCGAAAGACAGGATGTCGTGTTCGCGACGGCTCAGACCGTCGGTGGGTTCCGAATCGTCCCCTGAGCGATTCGCCTGCGCCATGGCGCCGTCCATATCGATTCCTGGACCCTTCCGGAAAGTTCTCTCGCTGCAAACGTTCGGTTGTTTTCGGCGGAGTGTTCTGAGCGAATATTCAATCACGGCATGCTGTGTTGAACCGGGAGCCCGCCCCGCGCGTCGCCGTGGCCGCTGCACTCGGCCGGAGGCGGTCCCAGCTTCGCCTCTCCTCCGTCGAGCCTCGCTGAACCGCCCACCAACCCGGCGGTCCCAGCTTCGCCTCTCCTCCGTCGAGCCTCGCTGAACCGCCCACCAACCCGGCGGTCCCAGCTTCGCCTCTCCTCCGTCGAGCCTCGCTGAACCGCCCACCAACCCGGCGGTCCCAGCTTCGCCTCTCCTCCGTCGAGCCTCGCTGAACCGCCCACCTAAGATTTGCGGTCATGGCCGTCCTACCCATCCGCATTGTGGGCGATCCCGTCCTGCACACTCCGACCAGCCCGGTGCCCGTCGCCGATGACGGCTCGTTGCCGGCCGACCTCGGCGAGCTCATCACGACGATGTACGAGACCATGGACGCCGCCAACGGCGTCGGCTTGGCCGCCAATCAGATCGGCGTGGGACTGCGGGTCTTCGTCTACGACTGCGCCGACGACCGTCGCTCCACGACACGGCGCCGCGGCGTGGTGGTCAACCCGGTGCTGGAGACCTCCGAACGGCCCGAAACCATGCCCGACCCCGATGAGGACGACGAAGGCTGCCTGTCGGTGCCCGGCGAATCGTTTCCGACCGGTCGGGCGGAGTGGGCGCGGGTCACCGGCCTGGACGCCGACGGCAACCCGGTCACGCTGGAGGGCACGGGGCTGTTCGCCCGGATGCTGCAGCACGAGACCGGCCACCTCGACGGGTTGCTCTACCTGGACATGCTGGTGGGCCGGAACGCCCGCGCCGCGAAGCGGACGGTGAAGTCCAACGGCTGGGGCGTGCCCGGCCTGTCGTGGATGCCGGGCGACGAGCCCGATCCGTTCGGTCACTGACGAGCACTCGTGTCCCAACCGCCCGCACTCCCTGAGATCGGCGTCCGGGTGAGTCTGCGCTACCTGCGTGCCCCTGGTTCAGAGCCTCCGATGGGCGATGTGATCGGGCACCTGGTGGCAACCAGCCCGCTGGTGCAGGTCCGTTCGGCCGATGGCGTGACCCACGAATGCCGGCATGCCGATGTGCTCTACGTGCGCCGGCTGACCGACCGGCCGGTGAAGAACTCCACGATCCGTTCCGTCGAGCATGCCGCCGCGCTGGCCTGGCCGGGCAGTGACCATCGGTGGCTGGACGGCTGGTTCCTGCGGGCGGGCCGCGGCGCCGACCTCACCACCAATTCCGCTGTGCCCCTCGACATGTTTGCCCACGCGAACACCATCCCGGCGATCATCGACTGGTACACGCGGCGTGGTCTACCACCGACGCTGGCGGTCCCCGAGCGGCTGTTGCGGCTGCCCGAGGACATCCCGACGCGGCACGAGACCCGCACCCTGGTGTGCGAGCTGAGCGCCGAGACGGCCGGGGACCAGGTGGCGCTGATCAGCGAACCCGACGCAGACTGGCTGGCGGTATTCGGCCATGACGTACCGGTGGAGGTGTTGACCGCAGTGGTCGAGGGTGAGGTGATCTTCGCGTCGATTCCCGGGATGGCGGTGGGGCGTGGTGCGGTCACCGAGGGCCCGGACGGGACGCGGTGGCTGGGGCTGACGGCGGTTCGGGTGGCCACCGACCGGATCCGGCAGGGCTACGGACGGGCGATCTGGGGCGCATTGCAGGCCTGGGGGGTGGGTCGCGGCGCCACCCGCGGTTACGCGCAGGTGCCGAGCAACGACCCGCAGGTGTTCGGGTTCTTCGAAGCGATCGGATTCACAGGCCAGCACCGCAGCCGCTATATCGATGCCCGGCCGCTGGGCAGCGGGTCGGCGCTCTAGTTCTAGCGGCGATCGCAAGCGCGACGAAGTCACGCGCAGCGGGTCACCGCCATCGAACTAGGGTGGCTTCGTGACTGCTCTGCGACTGGCCACCTGGAACGTCAACTCCATCCGCTCTCGGGTGGACCGAGTGACTGACTGGCTGGCCCGTGCCGAGGTCGACGTACTGGCCATGCAGGAGACCAAGTGCACCGACGCGCAGTTTCCGGCGCTGCCGTTTCACGAGTTGGGCTACGAGGTTGCCCATGTCGGACTGAACCAGTGGAACGGGGTGGCGATCGCGTCGCGCGTCGGCCTGGACAACATCGAGGTCGGGTTTCCCGGCCAACCGGCATGGGCCAAGGCCGACGCCGATCCCGCCGTGGAGGCGCGCGCGCTGGGCGCCACCTGCGGTGGGGTGCGGGTCTGGAGTCTCTACGTGCCCAACGGACGCGCACTCAACGACCCGCACTACACCTACAAGCTGGATTGGCTTGCGGCGCTGCGCGATACTGCCGAAGGGTGGTTGCGTGACGATCCGTCGGCGCCCATCGCGCTGGTGGGCGACTGGAACATCGCTCCCCAGGACGACGACGTATGGAGCATGGAGTTCTTCGAGGGCGCGACACACGTCTCACCACCGGAGCGTCTGGCCTTCCAGGCGATGGCCGACGCGCAGTTCCTCGATCTGGTGCGGCCCTTCACGCCCGGCCCGGGCGTCTACACCTATTGGGACTACACCCAGCTGCGGTTCCCCAAGAAGCAGGGCATGCGCATCGACTTCATCCTGGGCTCCCCCGCCCTGGCGACTCGCGTCGCGCACGCTGAGATCGTCCGCGAAGAACGCAAGGGCAAGTCACCGAGTGACCACGCGCCGGTGTTGGTCGAGATCCGGCGGGACTGATAAGCCGCAGTTCTATGAATTCGGTGTGGATTTCGGACCGATCGCGAAATCGCGCATAGGATAGGCGGATTATCCAATTTGCTCATTTGAAGGGCAGGGAATTCCCATGAACGCCGTCGCAGGGACGGTAAGAAAGGTGGCCGGAGCGGCGAGCCGCGCGGTCACCATGACCACTGAGGCAGCCGGGGCGATCGGCGGGGCCGCAGTCAACGGGGTAATCGGCGGTGTCACGGGGGCGGCCGGCGGCGTGCAGCGCGGGCTGCGCACCGGCAGCCACTCGACTCCCGCGGCCGCGCTGACCTTGGGCGCCCTCGGCGTGACCGGGCTGGTCGAGTGGCCGGTGTTGGTCGCGGTGGGCGGCACCGCACTGGTGCTCAAACAACTGACCAACCGGTCGGATCACAACAAGGCGTCGGCCCAGGCCTCGACTGCGTCGGTACGGCCGCTCAGGGCGGCGCCGCCGGCGAAGGCGACAAAGCCGACGAAGGCGACGAAGCCGGTGAAATCGGCGAACTCGTCGACGTCAGCGCGTCGCGCCCCACAGCCGAAGAAGACAGCGGCACGGCAGCCACGCAGCGGCGCCAGCAGCAACCGCACTCGCACCCGCCACTAGTCGGGTACCGAGTGAATTCAGACTCTTCCCTGCGTGCCGTCCGCCGCTTCTGGCCGCTGCGCGCAGCGAATTTCGGTGTCCAACTGACCTCAGCGCTGATCGAAGCCTCGGTCCAGACCGCTGCCGGATTTGCCGCGGCTGTCCTGCCGAACGGTGACGGGGGCCCGGTGCTGTCCCGGCGCTGTTTCCGCGGCGAAGGGCGGGCCTGGGTCGAGATCCGTGGCCTCGACGGCCCCGCCGGTGACGAGCTGGCGACCGCCGTCGTGGAAGCCGCGCGCGCACTGCCCGGCGTGATCTCGGTCCGCTTGAACCACCCGTTGTCGCGTCTGGTGGTCGGGCTCGACTCAACCGCCGATGACGTCGTCTCGGTGCGTGAACTGTGCCACGTGGTGGCCGACGTCGAAAGCCGGCACAGCTTCGACTCTCCTGCGTCGAGCCTCGCTAACCGCACGGCGGAATCCCGCGGTCAAGCCCCGGTGAGTCTGCCCGGCGATGGAATGACCGAGACGCTGCGCGCCTTGACCGTCGGCGCCAACATCGCCGGTTTGGGCGCCGCGACGGTGGGCCGGTTGCTGCGCCTGCCGGGCCTGCCGCTCGGTTTGGAGGCCGGCGTCGTCCTCGTCGACTACCAGCCTCGGGTGCGCCGACTGCTGGAGGACCGCCTCGGCAAGCAGGCAACCGATGCGCTGTTGGCACTGGCCAGCGCCGGCGTGCACACCCTCAACACCGCGCCGACCACGCTGGCGGTGGACTTGTCGGTGGAGGCGATGCGCGCCGGGGAGGAACGCGCCGCGGCCCGCGCCTGGCGCCGCCACGAGCCGGAGCTCGCCCACCACGCCGATCATCCGCCGGTGACCGTTCCGCAGCGGCCGGCGCCGCGGCCGCCGGGTCCGGTCGAGCGCCACCTGACCCGCAGCGCCTGGGCACAACTCCTGGGCGCTGGGGTGATCGGCGCCGCGACCCGCAATCCCGACCTGGCCGGCACGGCCGCCGCGGTGACCGCGCCGAAGGCCACCCGCACCGCACGCGAGTCCTTCGCCGCCACCCTGGGCCGGGGCCTGGCCGATCACCACGGCACGGTGGTGCTGCGGCCGGGCAGCCTGCGTGAACTCGACCGCGTCGACACCGTGGTCATCGATCCTCGGGTGCTATGCGGCGAGACGTTGCGGGTGATGCAGGTGCGCGGCGCCGACGACGACGAATTGCGCGCCGCATGGGCGCAGGCCCAGGCACGCCTGACCGACGCCGACCTCAAACCGGGTTGGCACCGCATCGGACCACGCCCCGGGGTGCAGGCGTCATTCCAGCCCGCGCTATTGCCGCTGGCCGCCGCGGTGGTGACCGAGGCGCGCCGCGCCGACGTCGAGGTGGTCTCGGTGGAGGCCGACGCGCTCGGGGAGCTGCGGCCGGTCTTCGACGAGATCCGGCCCCTGGACGGCGCCTCGGTAGACCAGGCGCTGGCCGCCGCGGTAACCGCCTACCAGGCCGACGGCCATGACGTCGCGGTGCTGTCCGCGGTAGCCGTGGAGGCGCTGGCTGCGGCCGACGTGGCGCTGGGCGTGCTGCCGGGACAAGGTGTCCCGCCGTGGTGCGCCGATGTGTTGCTGACCGACCTGGCCGCGGCCTGGCGGGTGTTGCACGCCCTGCCCGCGGCCCGCTCCGCCAGTCACCGTGGCGTGGAGATCTCCACCGGTGCCACGGCGTTGGGCTCGCTGCTACTGCTGCCCGGGGTGCGCGGTAGCGGGCCCGGGCCGGTGACCACGGGTGCGGCGGCCGGCGCGCTCTCGGGGTACTGGCTGGCGCGCCGTGCCGTGGATGCCGCGGTGCCGCGGCCGGCGGCGGTGCACGAGTGGCACGCGATGTCGGTCGACCAGGTCCGGGCGGTGTTGCCGCCGCCGGAGCTGGATGAGCCCGGCACCACCCACCATGCGCCGGCCGCCGCCGCTGCGCTGGCGGCGGTGGATCTGGCCCGCCGCGGGGCGCAGGCAACCGCGCCGCCGCGGCTGCTGCGGCAGTTTGCCCAGGCCGTGCGCAGTGAACTGTCCGACCCGATCACGCCCGTGCTGGCGCTGGGGGCCGCGGCCAGCGCGGTGCTGGGTTCACCCGTCGACGCGGTCCTGGTCGGTTCGGTGTTGGGCGGCAACGCGATGCTCGCGGCCGCGCAGCGCCTGGTCGCAGAGCGCCGGCTCAACGTGCTGCTGAACGAGCAGGTTCCGCCGGCGCGCAGGGTCCTGCCCGACGGAAGCCACGTTGAGATTCCGGCCGAGGAACTGCGGCCCGGCGATGTGATCGAGGTGCACTCCCATGAGGTGGTGCCCGCCGACGGCCGGTTGATCGACGCGATCGACCTGGAGGTCGACGAGTCGTCGCTGACCGGCGAGTCGCTCACGGTGGTCAAGCAGGTCGAGGCCACGCCGGGTGCCGATCTGGCCGAGCGGGAATGCATGGTCTACGCCGGTACCACCGTCGTCACCGGAACCGCGGTGGCTTTGGTGACCGCGGTGGGCGGCGACACCCACGGGAGGCGGGCCGCCGAACTGGTCGCCGGCGATCAGTCCGCGATCGGGCTGCAGCATCAGCTGAGCCTGCTGACCAGCAAGGCCTGGCGGATCAGCCTGGCCGGCGGCGCGCTGGTGACCGGGCTGGGGATGGCCCGCCGGATCGGGTTGCGGCAGGCGGTGGCCAGCGGCATCGCGGTCAGCGTCGCAGCCATTCCCGAAGGGCTTCCGCTGGTGGCCACCTTGTCACAGCAGGCGTCGGCCCGACGACTGACCAAGGCCGGTGTGCTGGTGCGGGTGCCGCGTTCGGTGGAGGCGCTCGGCCGTGTCGACGTGGTCTGCTTCGACAAGACCGGCACGCTGAGCCGCAACCGGCTGCGGGTGTCGCAGGTGCACCCTGCCACGGGTTTCACCGAACACGACGTGCTGCGCTTTGCCGCCGCCGCGGCCCCGGTCCCCAACGGCACCCGGCAGGTGCACGCCACCGACACCGCCATCGTGGAGGGCGCGGCGCTGGCCGGAGTCGCCGGCGCACCGACAGGGCCGGTCGCGCACCTGCCGTTCCGCTCCGGGCGTCAGTTCTCGGCCTCGATACGGGGAACCGAGTTGACCCTCAAGGGTGCCCCGGAAGTGGTGCTGGCGTGCGCCGGGGCGGGCCCGGCGATCAAGAAGTCGGTGGCCACCTTGGCCGCCGAGGGGCTGCGCGTGATTGCGGTTGCCCGCCGCCAATTGACCCCGGCAGAACGCGCCGCCCTGAGTATCGATCCCGAACCCGAGGAGATCGCAGAGTACTGCCGCGACGGTCTGACCTTCGTGGGCCTGCTCGGTCTGTCGGACACGCCGCGCGACGAGGCCACCGAACTGCTCGCCGACCTCAAGCGCCGGCGAATCCCGGTGCGGCTCATCACCGGCGACCACCCGCTGACCGCCACCGCGATCGCCCGGGAGCTGGGACTGGACGTCGACGACGATCAGGTGATCACAGGCGCGCAGTGGGATGCGTTGTCCCGCAAGGGCCAAGAGGTTGCGGTCGCCGAGCGCGTGGTGTTCGCCCGGATGTCTCCGGAGAACAAGGTGCAGATCGTCCAGACGCTGGAGCGCACCGGCAAGGTGTCGGCGATGGTCGGCGACGGAGCCAACGACGCCGCGGCGATCCGGGCCGCCACCGTGGGGATCGCGGTGGTCGCGCACGGCAGCGAAGCGGCCAGCACCGCCGCAGACGTAGTGCTGCTCGACGAGCGGATCGACACCCTTCTGGATGCGTTGGACGAAGGCCGCGAGCTGTGGCAGCGGGTACAGGCCGCGGTGGCGGTGCTGCTGGGCGGCAATGCCGGTGAGGTGGCCTTCGCGATCATCGGGAGCGCGCTGACCGGTCGTTCGCCGCTGAACGCACGCCAGCTGTTGCTGGTCAACATGCTGACCGACGCGCTGCCGGCCACCGCGCTGGCGGTCAGTTCGCTCAATGAGCAGGCCGCCGCCGGCGGGCACGGTCCCGACGAACGCGCGCTGTGGCGCACGGTGGGCGTGCGCGGCGTGACGACGGCGTCGGCCGCGGTGACCGCCTGGGGTCTGGCTTCGGTCACCGGGCGCCCGCAGCGGGCCTCCACGGTGGCGTTGGTGTCGCTGGTCGCCACGCAACTGGGGCAGACTCTGCTGGATTCGCGTGATCCGCTGGTGGTGGCGACCGCTGTCGGCTCGCTGGGCATGATGGGGACGCTGATCACCATCCCCGGTATCAGCCAGCTGCTGGGCTGCACTCCGATCGGGCCTCTGGGCTGGGCCCAGGCTCTGGGTACGGCGACGGTGGCCACCGTCGGCGCAGCCGTGGTGCCCAAACTGCTGTCGGGGGCGCGGGACGACATGGCCAAGCCGAAGGAGTTCATCGTGCCCGGGCCGCGTCAACCGGACCGCCCGCAGGAATCATCCGACGGTCACCCGGCGCCGCGGCTGCGGCTTGTGCACAATGGGGACACTGGCTCCCGCCGCGGAACGGTCGCGGCTCGATCATCCGGCGACCCGTCGCCACCAGGAGGTTCATGATGGCGGACAAGCCGCGGCGCAGCGCTTCCCAGCGCGAGGCAGTGGCCCACATTCGCGAGGCAGAGGGGTTCGCCGTTGAATTGCCGCTGTTCGGCAAGGTGACGGTGCCGCGGCCTGAGCAATTGGCCTACTACGGCGGGCTGGCGTTGCTGGCGGCTTTCGAGATCATCGACTGGCCGGTGGCCGTGGCGGTGGCTGCCGGCCACATTCTGGCCAGCAACCACCGCAGTGAGGTGCTCGAACAGCTCGGCGAGGCCCTAGAAGACGTCTAGCCGAGGTTCAGCCTCGGTTGACCTCAGTTGTTGACGGTCAGCACTCCGACGCGCCACAGGAGTGCGTACATCTGGTGCAGCGGGCCACTGAGCAGCCGAGTGGTCATGTCGACCACCGGGTCTGAGGTAGGCGCGGCAGGACGGCGGTCCAGCTTCTTCGGCGCGCTGGTGGCGCGCGGGGCCGGAGCCGTGATGTCGGTGTAGGCGATTGCAACCATGATGGCCTCCTAGTCGCGTAACGGTGCTACGCGCTCAGCTGAAGGCCGGAGTCGTGGCTCAGCGGGAGGCGGTATGCGACCGTTCGGATGGGGACGGAACTGATGTCAGATATCGGCTCGGACTATCACCGGAACTCATTCGTCCCTCACCTCCTCTCGGTCGCGGGCGCGCCGTGGTGCGCCGGTTTCACCGCATGCTCAGGAGGGCAGCTCCGACGACTGTCGGAAGACCGCACCCCTCTCGTCAGAGTTTTGACACTGCACGGCGTGTCCCAATCCGGGAAGCCACTTGGGCTCAACCCTTAAGCCGGGAGGAGCTGTCCTGACCCGGGGCGTCTTTCGACGTTCGGGGTCAGTGGCCTATGTCCGTGCAGACGCCTCACCTAACGAGGTGCTTGCACGGTCCATAGTGCACCACCGACGGGGTGCGGTCAACTCCACCCCATTCGGGCGTGTCGACGGCCTCTGACGTGCAGCGATGGCGTCCAACCCCGTGCGCCCAAGGTGTCACACCCGCCACTTTGGTACCAGAACGAGACCCTAACGGCCCAGTTCCGCGACCGACGTTTCGCGACGGTTTGGGGGCTTAGTCCTTCAGATTCAGCGGCTCGACGGCATAGCGCCCCGGCGTCCGCCACGACGCGAGCGCACCGAGCAGCATCATGACCGCCGCGGCGGCAAAGACCACTGCGAGACCCGTATGGAACGGCCCGGAGATCAGCCGCGGGAAGAAGCTGTGCCCGGTCAACGTCTCGGCATCAACGCCGGGTGCGGCCAGCGCGCCCGACGGCGCCAAGAGTTCGGCAATCGGGTTGTAGCCCAGAAACGCCGCGAAGAGGCTGCCCACCGGCGGGGTGTTGGCTATCTGATCGGCGACACCGGCCGAGACGCCCTCCTGCCGCAACCCAGCAGCCAGCGCCGCCGGCAACGTCTCGGCCAGCCCGATCACCATCAGCGAGAAGAAGATTCCGATCGACAACGAGGTGCCGGCGTTGAAGAACGTGGCCCGCACCCCGGAGGCCGCCCCTCGCTGGTCGGCCGGGACACTGGACATGACCACGGCACTGTTGGGCGCGGTGAAGATTCCGCCACCCAGTCCGTTGAGGAAGACCAGCGCCGCGAACACCCGGTAGTCGAAGTTCACCGGCAGCAACACCAGACCCACGAACGTCGCCGCCATCAGCACCATGCCGCCGACCGTGAACGGACGGGCACCGCGGCGGTCCGACAACGATCCGGCCACCGGACCGGCCAACAGGAACCCGGCCGTCATGGGCAGCAGATAGATACCGGCCCACAACGGCGTCGATTCGTAGCTATAGCCGTGCAGCGGTAGCCAGATGCCCTGCAGCCAGATGATCAGCATGAACTGCATGCCGCCGCGCCCGATCGCCGACAGCAAGCCTGCCGCGTTGGCCATACCGAACGCCGGAATCGCGAAGAGCCGAACGTCCAGCAGCGGAGCGGCAACCCGTAGCTCGATGAAACAGAACAGCACCAACAGCGCCACTCCGAGCCCGAGCGCACCCAGCACGACCGGGTTGGCCCAGCTGGTGGGCGAAGACCCATGCGGCTGAATGCTGTAGGTGATGGCGGTCAGCACCACGGTCAGGCCCAACCCAAGCGTCGCGGTGCCCGCCCAGTCCAGCTTCGCCGGCGCCCGCTCCCCGAGTTCGTGCAGTGAACGTACCGACCAGATGGTGCCCAGCACTCCGATCGGGACCCCGACCCAGAACACCGCCCGCCAGTCCCATTCCGACAGCACGCCGCCGATCAACAGGCCAACAAAGGACCCGGCGACTGCGGCCACCTGGTTGACACCCAGCGCCATGCCACGCTGATTGGCCGGGAACGCGTCGGTGAGGATCGCTGAGGACGACGCCATCAGCATCGCCCCGCCGACGCCCTGCACCACCCGCCACGCGATCAGCCACTGGGCACCGCGGCCCATGTCGAACGGGTCGATCGACAGCGCGATCGCCGCGACGGTGAACACCACGAAGCCCAAGTTGTAGATGCGCACCCGGCCGAACATGTCGCCGAGCCGGCCGAAGAACACCACCAGCACAGCCGACACCAGCAGATAGCCCATCAACATCCACAGCAGGTAACTGACGTTCGCCGGCTCCAGCGGATTGAGGCCGATACCCCGAAAGATCGCCGGCATCGAGATCAACACGATCGAGCCGTTGATGGTGGCGAGCAGAACACCCAGTGTGGTGTTGGACAGCGCGACCCATTTGTAGCGCGGGTGGCCACGGTCGTAGCGCAGCTGGCGGCGGGCGGTGGCAGGTCCCTCCGCGGCGCCCGGGTCCGGGACACCGGTGTTCACCTGCTCAATCTGCGCCGTCATAACTCTCCCAGCTACTTCCACCCCAAAGCGCATATGTTAGCTAAGCAAATGATCGGTTGCCTAATTCTGGTCCGGAACCCTCAGCGCCTTACGCCGGCTGCTGAGCTGCGATAGCGTGGCAGTGCACGAATCGCCAGTGCAGAAATCGCAAAAACCGCGGGAGCGCAACCAGTGCGCTGAGAGGACGGCCGGGGCCGTCGACCGTACGAACCTGACCGGGTCATGCCGGCAAGGGAGAGGAAGAACTATGACTGACGTTGCAGTGGAGCCGCAGGTCACCACCGGGCCCATCCCCTACAGCGAGAAGGCCTACCGCGAGATCGAAGCTCCCGGCGGCGTGACGATGAAGGTGCCGTTCCGGCGCATCAACCTCACCACCGGTGAGCACTTCGACGTCTATGACACCTCCGGTCCCTACACCGACGCCAATGCCGACATCGACCTGCACCGCGGATTGCCACCGCGGCCCGGGGTGGTGACCGATCGCGGCACCCAGCTGCAGCGCGCCCAGGCCGGTGAGATCACCGCCGAGATGGCCTTCATCGCCGCCCGCGAGGGAGTTCCCGCGGAGCTGGTCCGCGACGAGGTCGCCCGCGGACGAGCGGTGATCCCGGCCAACCACAACCACCCCGAGCTGGAGCCGATGATCATCGGCAAAGCGTTCAAGGTGAAGATCAACGCCAACATCGGCAACTCCGCGGTGACCAGTTCGATCGCCGAAGAGGTGGACAAGCTGGTGTGGGCCACGCGCTGGGGCGCCGACAACGTCATGGATCTGTCCACCGGCAAGGACATTCACGAGACGCGGGAGTGGATTCTGCGCAACTCGCCGGTGCCGATCGGTACCGTACCGATCTACCAGGCGCTAGAGAAGGTCAACGGCGACCCGACCAAACTGACCTGGGAGCTTTACCGCGACACCGTGATCGAGCAGTGCGAGCAGGGCGTGGATTACATGACCGTGCACGCCGGAGTGCTGTTGCGGTATGTGCCGTTGACGGCCAAGCGGGTCACCGGCATCGTGTCGCGCGGCGGTTCGATCATGGCGGCATGGTGCCTGTCACGGCACCAGGAGTCGTTCCTGTACACCAACTTTGAAGAACTGGCCGACATTCTGGCCAGCTACGACGTCACCTTCTCCCTCGGCGACGGGCTGCGGCCCGGCTCCATTGCCGACGCCAACGACGAAGCCCAGTTCGCCGAGCTGCGCACCCTGGGCGAGCTGACCAAGATCGCCAAATCCCGTGGCGCGCAGGTGATGATCGAGGGACCGGGCCACGTCCCGATGCACAAGATCGTCGAGAACGTGCGACTGGAAGAGGAATGGTGCGACGAGGCGCCGTTCTACACGCTAGGACCGCTGGCCACCGACATCGCACCGGCCTACGACCACATCACCTCGGCGATCGGCGCAGCGATCATCGCCCAGGCCGGCACCGCGATGCTGTGCTACGTCACCCCCAAAGAGCACCTGGGGCTGCCGGACCGCAAGGACGTCAAGGACGGGGTGATCGCCTACAAGATCGCCGCACACGCCGCCGACCTGGCCAAGGGGCACCCCGGAGCACAGGATCGCGACAACGCATTGTCGAAGGCACGCTTCGAGTTCCGTTGGTATGACCAGTTCGCGTTGTCCCTGGACCCGGATACCGCGCGCGAGTACCACGACGAGACGCTGCCTGCCGAGCCGGCGAAGTCCGCGCACTTCTGCTCGATGTGCGGCCCGAAGTTCTGCTCGATGCGGATCAGCCACGACGTGCGCGACTACGCCAACGAGCACGGCCTGCAGACCGAGGACGACATCGACGCCGCCATCCAGCAGGGCATGGCCGAGAAGTCAGCCGAGTTCGCCGACCACGGCAACCGGGTGTACCTGCCCATCTCCACCTAGTGGTGATCGCAAGCGCGGCGGAGCCGGGCGAAGCGGGTCGCCAGTCATCCAGCACAGTGGGTTTCCTGCCACTGGCCCCGCCGGGGGCGACGCCGGTACGGGTACTCACCGTTGCCGGTTCGGACTCCGGGGGCGGCGCGGGCATTCAGGCCGACATGCGCACGTGCGCGCTGCTGGGGGTGCACGCCTGCGTCGCGGTTACTGCTGTGACGGTGCAGAACACCGTGGGAGTCAAGAGCTTTCACGAGGTTCCCGCCGACACCGTCGCTGCCCAGATTACGGCGGTGGTGCCCGACATCGGGATTCAGGCCGCCAAGACGGGGATGCTGGCGTCGGCGCAGATCATCACCGCGGTGGCTGCGACATGGCAAGAACTCGGCCTCACGGTCCCCTTGGTGGTCGATCCGGTGTCGGCGTCCATGCACGGTGATGCACTGCTGGCGTCGTCGGCACTGGATGCGCTGCGCGACAGCTTGTTTCCGCTCGCAACGCTGGTGACCCCGAACCTGCACGAGGTGCGACTGCTGGTCGGTATCGACGTTGTCGACGCCGCGTCCCAGCGTGCGGCCGCGCGTGCGCTGCATGCGCTGGGTCCGCGGTGGGCACTGGTCAAGGGCGGACACCTGCCCTCGGCGGAGCACAGTCCGGACCTGCTCTATGACGGCAAGGACTTTCTGGAGTTCCCCGGTCCGCGGGTGGCCACCGGCGACGACCACGGCGCCGGCGACACCCTCGCCGCGGCCTCGGCGGCCGCGCTCGCGCACGGGTTCAGCGTTCCGGACGCGGTGGCCTTCGCCAAGCGTTGGGTGACCGAGTGCCTGCGTGCCGCTTACCCGCTGGGCCAGGGGCACGGACCGGTCTCGCCGTTGTTCCGGTTGGGCCTGGGTACCTCGTGAGCCCGCACGAAATAGCGGATTTGGACGGGCTAGCGCACCGACCAGATGACACCCCCGCCGGCGTGGTGTTGCTCACGCACGGCGCCGGCGGCGACCGCGATTCCCCGATGCTGCAACGACTTTGCGACGAATGGGCACGTCGCGGTTTCCTCGCGATCCGCTACAACCTCCCGTTCCGGCGGCGTCGCCCCAAGGGCCCTCCATCAGGGTCGGGCACCGGCGACCGGGAAGGCATCACCGAGGCGATCGAGTACGCCCGCGGCCTGGCCGACGGTCCGCTGATCGTCGGCGGGCACTCCTACGGCGGCCGGCAGACCTCGATGGTGGTGGCAGCCGGCGACGTTGCGGTCGACCTGCTGACCTTGTTTTCCTATCCGCTGCACCCGCCGGGGAAACCCGAGCGCACCCGCACCGAGCACCTGCCCCAGATCGGCGTGCCGACGGTGTTCACGCACGGCAGTTCGGACAGCTTCGGCACCGGTGCCGAGATTCGCGCCGCGGCCGCGCTGATTCCCGCGCCGCATGAGGTCGTCGAGATCACCGGGGCCCGTCACGATCTGGCGTCCAAGACGTTGGATGTACCGGTGCTGGCCGTCGATGCCGCGCTGCGACTGCTGGACTCAAACAGTGGATCAGGGCAGGACGACGACGCTGGCCGCGTAACTCAGACCTGACCCGTAGCCCAGCAGCAGGGCCAGCTGACCGGACTTGGCCGCCCCCGCCGACAACAACTGCTCCATCGCCAGCGGGATAGACGCCGCGGAGGTGTTTCCGCTGTTCTCGATGTCATTGGCGATGACGGCGTCGGAGCGCAGGTCAAGGCTCTTGGCGATCAGCGCGTTGATCCGGCTGTTGGCCTGGTGCGGAATGAACACGTCGATGTCATGGGCGTCCAACCCGGCCGCCGCGATGGCGCGTTTCCCTATGCCGCTCATTTCGTAAGCCGCCCAACGGAATACCGCACTACCGTCCATGCGCAGGAAGGGACGCTGACCGTCCGGATGTTCGGTGTAGCTGATCCAGTCGATGTCTTGGCGGATCGCGTCACTGTTCGAACCGTCACTGCCCCAGACCGTCGAGCCTATGCCGTGCGTGGGCGTCTCACCGACCACCACGGCACCGGCCCCGTCTCCGAAGATGAAGCAGTTCGAGCGGTCGGTCATGTCGATCGTCGGGGAGAGCACCTCTGAACCGATCACCAACGCGGTGTTGACTGTTCTGCCACGGAGCAGATCGGCCGCCACTGATAGGGCATAACCGAATCCCGCGCACCCGGTGGCCACATCGAACGCCGGCACCCCCGCCGCCCCGAGCCCCACCGCGACGGTGGGCGCACACGACGGCGTCTGACGGAAGTTGGTACTGGTCGCCACGATGACCGCATCGACGTCGGCCCCGTCGATCCCGGCCTGCTCCAACGCGTTGCGACCAGCCTCGACGGCCAGACCCGCCACGGTGTCGGTAGCGTCGGCGAATCGGCGGGTCTTGATCCCGGTGCGCGAATAGATCCATTCGTCCGAGGAGTCGATACGCCGGCAGATCTCGTCGTTGGTGACCACGCGCGCCGGGCGCGCGGCGCCGACGCCGAGCAGCCCCACGGGACGAGTTGTGCCGGAATGGCGGATCTCGCTCAAGTAGACGTCTCTCCCTGGTTGGTCAACGGCTGGCCGAAGCGTCTAACCCTAGCGGTGTCCCGGCGCCCCACGCCGCCTCGGACCGCCACTCAGCGGTCGTAGCCATCCTCGTCTGCGGGCACTCCCTGGTGCTGCTCGAGGACATCAGCGATGTTGGCGTTGTCGATAGTGGAGATTTCGGGGCCCGGGGTCTCGTTGTCGGTTTCCCCGACCGGGACCGCCTGCTCGGCCAGGTCCGCGTCGTTGGCTTCGACATCACGGCTGGTCATGACGGTCCTCCCGAGGTCGTGAACGGTCTTGACCTCTCATTGTCTCCCATCCTCAGGGCCGTGCGGGAGCTTCGCTGGTTACCGGTGGGTCAGGTACCTTAATTTTCATGAGTATGGAGCAGTTCGACGTCGTCATCGTGGGTGCGGGCTTCGGTGGCATGGGCGCAGCCATCGAGCTGAAGAAGCTCGGCTACGACGACATCGTGCTGCTCGAGCGGGAGGACGATCTAGGCGGAACGTGGCACGTCAATCACTACCCCGGTCTGGCCGTCGACATCCCGTCGACCACTTACGCGTACTGGTTCGAGCCGAATCCGTACTGGTCGCGGATGTTCGCACCCGGCGAGGAGATCAAACGCTACGCCGAGCACGTCGCCGACAAGTACGACGTGCGCCGCCACATGCGGTTCAACACCACGGTCGCCGGTGCCCACTGGGATGAGGACGCCGAGCGCTGGCTGGTGGCCCTGGCAGATGGGACGACGCTGAGCGCCCGATTCCTGATTACCGCGACCGGTTTCCTGTCCCAGCCGCGCAACCCGGACATCGCCGGGATCGACAGCTTCGCCGGCAAGGTGGTGCACACCGCCGCCTGGGACCACGACTACGACTTCACCGGCCGTCGGGTCGGGCAGATCGGCACCGGCGCAACCGCGGTGCAGCTGATTCCGGAGTTGGCCAAGACCGTCGCCGACCTGACCGTGTTTCAGCGCACCGCGATCTGGGTGGCGCCCAAGATCGACTTCCGGATCCCGGCCTTGCTGCGGAAACTGTTCGCCCGGGTTCCGTTCGCCCAGCGGGTGATGCGCTTCATCAGCGACTACCTGCTGGAGTTCATGACGGTGACCGCGATATTGAATTACCCCGCATTCCGGCGGCTGTCGATCGCCGGGATGGACGCATGCAAAATGCTCCGGTTCGCCCAGATCCGCGACAAGGAACTGCGGGCCAAGCTGACCCCGACCTACGACATCGGATGTAAGCGGCCCAGCTGGTCGAATGACTACTACCGCAGCTTCACCAAGCCGCATGTGCACCTGGAGACCACCGGCATCGAGCGGATCGAACCGGATGGCATCGTCACCGTCGACGGCCGTAAGACCGTCATCGACACCCTGGTGCTGGCTACCGGGTATGACCTGTGGGAGGCCAACTTCCCGGCGATCGAGATCGTCGGGCGGGACGGGCGCAACCTGGGTAAGTGGTGGCGGGAGACCCGGTTCCAGGCCTACCAGGGCCTGTCGATCCCGCATTTCCCGAATTTCCTGAGCCTGGCCAGCCCGTACGGGTTCTCCGGCCTGTCGTTCTTCAACACCATGGAATACCAGATGCGGCACATGGGCCGGCTGTTCGGCGAGATGCGGCGGCGCAACGCGACGACGTTCGAGGTCACCGAGGCCGCTAACACCCGGTTCCTGGACGCCATGACCAAACGGCTGGACCACACGGTGTTCTACGCCGGGGACTGCGCTACGTCGCGGTCTTACTACTACGACCCCAGCGGCGAAGCGACGCTGCTGCGGCCCACCACGGTGCGCAATGCGGTTCGCGACGGCTCGCATTTCCCGCTGGACGACTACGAAATCGCCTGATAACCCAGCGGTTCAGCGAGCCTCGACGCAGGAGAGGCGAAGCTGGAACCGCCTGACAACCCAGCGGTTCAGCAAGCCTCCTCAGTTCTCGTCCACGCCGGCGAAGACGATGGACTCCATCAGCCGGCGTATGCAGGCCTGGGCGTAGCCCGGGCCTCCGGCCAGGAACCCCTGGCCGGGAATCTCGCCGCCTCGGGCAACCCGACCCAGGTCGTCGACCAGCGCCGCCAAGGCGTGCACCAAGAACTTCGCGTGCATCACGTCCAGATCCGGCCTGATCGCCATCAGCGGACGGGCCCAGGTTTCGATGAACGCGCGTTCGGAATCGCGCAGCAGCTCACGCTCCGCCGGCGCCAGGTTCACCCGCTCGGTGTCATAGACCGACGCCAACTCGGGATTGGCGAACACCGTAGCCACGTACGCCTCGATCAACCGGCGCAGCGCCTCTTCCGGCTCGGCGAAGACACCGGCGATAGCCGCCATCTCCCCGGCTATCCGGTCCACGGCACGCTGCAGCCCGGTCGTCAGGATGTCGCTCTTGCTGGAGAAGTAGCGGTAGACGCCGGAGGCTGGGACGCCGACGGCATCCGCGATCTCGGTGACGCCGGTCTCGGCATACCCCTGCTTGCCGAACAACAGGACCGCCGCGTTCAACAGTGCCTCGTAAGGCCCGGCGTCCGGGGTGAAGATCCGCCACACCGAGGGTCGATTGACGCCGATGTCGTCGGCTCCGGGCAGCTGCGCAGCGACCACTGATCGTGACGCCGCGATGAGCAACGGCTTGATCTCGTCATCCGGCAGCTGCAGCCGGTGTCCGTTAATGCTGCCGGCGACACTGACCAATGCCACCGTCAGAGTCCACTGCTCCAGCGAGTTCAGTTCCGGGCGCATGACACTGATCGGCCGTTTCAGGCGTGCACCCACGGTGTGCATCTGCATCATGAGCTTGGCCTGGTCCTCAGACTGCAGATAGCGAGCCTGCCACCGGAACAGCCCGCTGCCTTCGCGGTTGAGGATCGAGGACATGATGAGCCCGTCGACAGCCTGGTCCAGCACAGCCGGCGCGTTGTCCTGCATGTCGGCGTCGGAGAACTCGTCGACGAACGCTGTGCAGTCCACCAACTGCTGGCCGAGCGAGCCGACGACAACCGAGAACATCTCGTACTTGCTGGGATAGTGCCGGTACAGCGCCGGCGCGGAAATCCCGACCTTGGAAGCGATCGCCTCCATGCTGGTCGCGTGGTAGCCCTGTGCACTGAAGGTTTCCGCGGCAGCGCGTGTTATCTGCGCCTTGCGGTCCTTGGGGCGCCGCTTTATGCGGGCACCAACAGTGCGTCCAACAGGGTCGTTCGTGGCACCAAGCGAGGTCACCACCCCCGATCAACTCAGGCCAGCTCTGTCACGTGCACAGCATTACTAACACAGCTGGGTAAACGGGCCGTTGCGGATTCAATATAGAACCCGCCCGTACTTGTACGGATGTCCGCCTAATGCGGAACTACGGCCCCAGCGGAGCCCGGTGTCGCTTGTCGCGCGCTGGGACTCCATTGGGACCGCCGATGGACTGCGCATAGTTTGCCACTGCGAACGCCACCGCCGCACCGGTTAGCGCCAAAGCGCGCTGATTGATTTTCTCGACCGTGTCACCGGGGCCGCGGTAGTTGGGGTCGAACGCCGCGCCGGGCTTGCCGCCCCACAGTCGGGCCTGAGCGGTGGTCTTGAGCTGGGAAGCACCGGTAGTGATGCCCCCGATAGGCACCCCTGCCACCACGAACGGGCTGTAGTCGGTGTCGCTGCTGAGCGGCATATCGGCGGGCCGCACGCCCACCAGGTTGAGGTAACCGGCCAGGGTGCGCTCGATACCGCCTGATCCGACCGGCACGTCAGCGGGGGTGATGTCGCGGCTCGGCAGCGCGGACTGATCTCCGTCATAGGTGAAGAAGCCGGGGTTGGGAGAGGCGAGCATGTCGAAGTTCAGGTACAGGGCGATGTCGTTGAGCTGCTCGCGGTCTAGCCCGAAGACGTAGTCGCTGGAACCGCCGAGTTGTTGTTCCTCGGCACCCCAGAAAGCGAACCGGACCGCGTTGGTCACCGCCGGCTCCGGACCGAGCTGCAGTGCGGTCTCCAACACCGCCGCCACCCCCGAGCCGTTGTCGTTGATCCCCGGGCTGCCGAGTGCACTGTCGAGGTGCGCGCCCACCATCACGACGTCATGCGGCGAACCGCTTTTCGTCTGCGCCAAAACATTCCGAGACGTGACCTTCTCGGTGTGGCCGTCCAGGACCAGCCGCACCGTTCCGGTCGCGCGACGCAACGCGTGGTCGCCGTCGCGTCCGGCCACCGCTACCGGCATGGTGAGTTGGTCGTAGTACTCCGGAGGGAACAGTCCGGCCGGCGCTCCGGTGCGGCTCGGCAGGCTCACCACGACCAGCGCGGCGGCGCCACGCTGGGCGGCCACGTTCTGCTTGACCACCACCGAGCACCCGGCGTCGCTGACCACCGCGATCCCCCCACGGGGCACCTTCGGCGGGTAGTCGGCCGCCGCGCAACCCGACGACCGCGTCGGGCGGACCACCGGACCACTGATCCCGCCGGCCGGTGTGCGCACCAGCAGCGAGGCCTGATCGACCGGGTAACCAACCCCGGCGACGGTCAGCGTGGGTTTACCGGCCGAGATGGTGTCCAACCGGATGAGTTCGGGCGTCACCACCTCGAAACCCTTGTCGCGCAGGGCATTGGCCACATAATCGGCACTGGCGTCGTACCCCGGCGTGCCGTCAGCCCGATTCCGTTGGTGTGTGTCGGCGATCTCCTGCAGTCGCTGCAGATGCGTCAGCATCCCCGCGACGGTGACCTGGCCCGCCAGCCGATTCGACAGCGGCGGCTGCACGGGCTCCGGCGAGCAGCCCGCCAGTACGCCGACAGCGACCAGCAGGGCTCCCGCCGGACGGATCATGGCTGGGTGAGGATGTGGCGGGTGCGATCGTCGCGCACCGGGACCCCGTTGCGGCCGCTGAGATCCTGGGCGTACAGCCCGACGGAATAGGGCACTCCGCCGCCGTTGATGGCCAGTTCGTCGCGGTCGATGTTCTCGATGGTGTCGCCCTTTTGGTGATAGTTCGGGTCGAAGGGCTCATCGGCGGCGCCGCCCCACAGCTTGGCCTCCTCGGGCGACTTCTTCACCTCCGCACCGGAGAACAACCCGCCGGAGGGGATACCGGCCTGGGTGAATCCGTCGTAGTCGGAGCGGCCGTCGAACGAGGTGTCGCGCGGCTCCTTGCCGGCCGACTTGAGGTAGGCGACCATGGTCCGCTCGATGCCGGCCGAACCTTCCGGCACCACCGGCTGGCCGCGCTTGTCCGCCGGCAGCGACTGGTCGCCGTCGTAGGTGAAATAGCCGGGATTCGGCGAACCCAGCATGTCGAAGTTCAGATACAGCGCGATGTTCTTGAGTTGCTCCTCGTCCAGCGACTCGACGTACTTCCGCGAGCCGATCAGGCCGAGCTCTTCGGCGCCCCAGAAACCGAACCGCACTGCATTGCGCACCTCGGGCGAATCTCCCAACTGCAAAGCGGTTTCCAGCACCGCGGCGACGCCGGAGCCGTTGTCGTTGATGCCGGGGCCCTCCGGAACGCTGTCCAGGTGGGCTCCGAGCATGACCACGTTCTCCGTTGACCCGCTCTTGGTCTGCGCAATCACATTGCGGGACGGGATGTCGTCGGTGTGCGCTTCGAGCTTGACCGTCATCGCCCCGCGTCCGTCGCGCAGCATCGCGCCGTCAGCCTTGGTCACGCTCACCACCGGAACCTTGACCTCGGTCTGCTCACCGAGGGTGCCGCCCATCTTCGGTTCGTCGACGCTGTCGGCCACCACCATCGCCACCGCGCCCAGCTCGACGGCGACGGCCATCTTCTCCTTGAACGGGCAGGTGCCGCGGTCTACCAGTACGACGGCGCCTTTGACCGTCAGCCCCTCGTAGTCTTCGGCGCTGCAGCCGGGGCTGTCGTCAGCCGGTGCCGCGACCAGCGGACCGGTGACCCCCTCGGGCGGTGTCCCGAGGCTGTACATCAGCGCGCGGGCTTCGACTGTTTTGTCGCCGAGGTGCACCGAGCCGGGCTCGGATTTGAACACCCGCGCGGTGAACTCCGGGGTCTGGACGTCGAAGCCGTGATCACGCAAGGTGCTGGCCACGTACTCGACGCTGGCGTCGTAGCCCGGGGTGCCGATGGCACGGGTGCCGTTGTTGGCGTCGGCGATGTCCTGCAGCTTCTGCAGGTGCGCCATCATGGCGTCGACCGTGACCTTGTCGCGCAGGCTACTGGCGAACTCAGCGGCCGCGGCGGGATCTGCTCCCTGCTCGGTGTTTTCCGGCGTGCGGCTGCAGCCGGCGCTGAACAGCGCACCGACCAACACGGCGCCGAGGGCAGGGATCAACTTCGACTTGTAGTCCACCGACCCCACGTTAGTGGGTAGGAAGCTGATGCGAAGTCAGGCCCGGCCGCCGCAACGCACGACGACCAGCTCGGCGATCGCGGCCATACCGGCGGCGTTGGGGTGAAAGGGCCATGGCCACCACGGCAGCGGCAGGCCCGCTCCCACCGTCCAGGCTCGCGCCGACCAGGGATGGTGCTCCCGGCTGGCATCGCCGGCGCGGATGAGCTCACAGCCGGTGGCGGCGGCCGCCGCGGCGGTGTGGCGCTCCAAACCGTGGGCGACGTGGCGGGCCAGCGTCACGACGTCCTCGGGCAACCGCCCGGCGCTGACCCCGGCCGGCGGCAGCAGAGTCAGGTAGTCGACGAAGAACACCCGAGCCTGCGGTGCGCGGCTCCGCACGGCCGCGCCGACGGCCCGCAGCGCTGCTTCGACCTCGCCCAGCGCCTGCTTGCGCTGCCCAGGGTCCAACAGCGCGGCCACGGCGGGCAGCCGCTGGAAGATCCCGGGCAGCGTCGCGGCCATCAACAGCGGCACGTAGCCGACATCGTTGCCGCCGATGGTGACGGTCACCAGGGACTCCGAACCGTCCAGCGCGTCGATCTGGGGTGGCGCACCGTGTTGGCGCTCCTTGAGCAGATGGGCAGTCGTGGCGCCGGAGAACGTGACGTCAACCAGATCGAGGTTCAGCCTGCGGGCGACCAGGTGCGGGTAGTTGCGTGCCGAGCGGCCCGACGCCCGCGGCGCGCCGGCGGCACGAGGCCGGATTCCGGGTCCGGCCGCCATCGAACTCCCTAAGGCGACATAGCGATTCATCGACGTTGCTCTCCGCCGAGCGGGAATCCGGCGAAGCGACATGGCGCCGACGCATCGCGACGTTCACCCTCGACGGGCATCACAGGGCGGGGCTCGACGCCTGCGCCCAGAACCGCTTCGGAATTCGTCCGGCACGTCGCGCCAGATACCCGGCGGTGACTGCGGCCGCCATGGCCGCGGCCATCGCCGGCGGGTCGGCCGCCCGGGTCACCGCGGTGGCCAGCAGCACCGCATCGCAGCCCAGCTCCATTGCCAGCGCGGCATCGCTGGCGGTGCCGATGCCGGCGTCGAGCACCACCGGGACCCCGGCGGCGGCGACGATCATCTCGATGCTGTGCGGGTTGGCGATGCCCAGCCCGGTGCCGATCGGCGAGCCCAGCGGCATCACGGCCGCACATCCGACGTCCTCGAGCCGGCGGGCCAGCACCGGGTCGTCATTGGTGTAGGGCAGCACCACAAACCCGTCGTCGACCAATTGTTCAGCGGCACGCACCAATTCGATGCCGTCTGGCAGCAGGGTGCGCTCGTCGCCGATCACCTCCAGCTTGACCCATTCGGTACCGAGCGCCTCACGTGCCAACTGGGCGGTCAGCACCGCTTCAGCGGCACTGCGGCAGCCGGCGGTGTTGGGCAGCGGCGTAATGCCGAGCCGGCTCAGCAGGTCCAGCATGCCGGTTCCGCCTTCGGCATCGACGCGGCGCATCGCGACCGTGGTCAGCTCGGTGCCGGAAGCCACCAACGCCTCTTCCAGCGACGTCAAGCTTTGCGCCCCACCGGTTCCCATGATGAGCCGGGAGCTGAACTCCCGCCCGGCGATGGTCAATTTCACGTCGTCAACCACCTTGCACCGCCGTCACCACGTCGAGACAGGCACCATCGGACAACGTGGTGGCCCAGCGCGATTTCGGCAGCACCGCCCGGTCAACCGCCACCGCGATACCGCGATCGGGATAACCCATCGAAGCCAGCAGCGACGCGACGGTAGTCGCCTCAGCCACTTCCACCTGCTTCTGGTTGACATTGATGATCATTGCTGTACTCCAACCGGAAGTAGTTCGGACACAACCTGTTCGGCGGTCCATGGTGCCAACAGGAACCCGTTGCGGCCATGCCCGGCAGCGACATAGGTCCGGTCGTCGAGACGATGCACCAGCGGCAGGTTGTCCGGCGTCATCGGCCGCAGGCCCGCGGCGCATTCGGCCAGCTCATACTCCCCCAGCGCCGGAACCAGCGCGCAGGCGTCGTCGAGCAGGTCGCGCACCCCGGAGACCGCCGGCGCGGTGTCTCGGCCGTGCTCGTACTGGGTAGCCCCCACCACCACACCATCGGGACGCGGCACCAGATAGACCGCGCGACCGTGCACCCGCGCTCGGATCACCCGCTGCGGTGGCGGCAGGCAGCCTTTGCGCCAGCGCAGCCGCAACACCTCGCCCTTGACCGGGCGGATCGCCAGGCCGGGCCACAGCGCGGGGGCGTCGATGCCGTTGGCGATCACCACCGCATCGTCGGTGGCCACTTCGGCGAGGTCTCCCACCGGTGGGGCCCAACTGACGCCCAGGTCCTCGCACGAGTCGACCAGGGCGGTGACCACCGCGCGGTTGTCCACCGCCAATTCGGTGGGGGCCCGGAAACCGTGCCGAATGGTGCCGGCCAGCAGCGGTTCGATGTCACGGGCGGCGGATTCCCAGATCACCGGGTGGCCCTGCGCGGACAGCCAGTCGGCGACAGTGCGCAAGTCTGCGACGTCGGCGCGGTCGGCGGCCACCACCAGCGATTCGCGCGCGGTGACAACCTGGGCCGGCAGCCCGTCGAGGAAGTCGTGCCACAGCTCCAGCGAGCGCAATCCCAGCCGCAGCTGCCGGTCCTCGCCCGGCCACCCCTCACTGTGCGGGGCCAGCATGCCACCTGCCACCCAGGAGGCGCCGTATTCGGTGGTGCGGTGCACCCGCACCGACCAGCCGACCCGGGCGGCCTGCCGAGCCACCGACAGCCCGATGACACCGCCGCCGATCACGGCCAGCGAACCGAGCGAGGGTCCGGGCATGTGCTGCTCCCTTCCACCTGCTCGCGTGTCAACACACCAAGCTAGCCGCTAGCGTCGCGGTGTGCACAAACCCTCCGGCCGACCCCCCAGCCCGCCCTCCGACCGTCGCGCCCGACTCGCGGATGCCCGGCTCTACCTGTGCACCGATGCCCGCCGGGAACGCGGTGACCTGGCCGAGTTCGCCGATGCCGCGCTGGCCGGTGGCGTCGACATCATCCAACTGCGCGACAAGGGTTCGGCGGGCGAGCAGCGGTTCGGCCCGCTGGAGGCCCGCGGCGAACTGGCGGCGCTGGAGATCCTGGCTGACGCCGCGCGACAGCACGGGGCCCTGCTGGCGGTCAATGACCGCGCCGACATCGCCCGTGCCGCCGGTGCCGACGTGCTGCACCTGGGCCAAGACGACCTGCCGCTGCCGGCGGCGCGCGAGGTCATCGGGCCGCAGATGCTGATCGGCCGGTCGTGCCATGACCGCGATCAGGTCAGCACGGCCCTGTCCGAGCCGGTCGACTACTTCTGCACTGGGCCGTGCTGGCCCACGCCGACCAAGCCGGGCCGATCGGCCCCGGGGCTGGAGCTGGTGCGGTTCGCCGCCGACGCGGGCCAGGCCAAGCCGTGGTTCGCCATCGGCGGTATCGACCTCGAGCGGCTGCCGCAGGTGGTGGCGGCCGGCGCCAGCCGGGTGGTGGTGGTGCGCGCGATCACCGCTGCCGAGGACCCCCGGGCCGCGGCGGCGGCACTGCGGGCCGGGCTGACCGGGGCGTAGCGGGCGGCCGGTCTCAGCCGGGCAGTTCCAGCCCGCGCAACAAATCCCAGCTGGCGGCGAAACCCGGATGCAACGGCAGCCCGGCGACGTCATGTTCGTCGACCCACCGCAGTTCGGTGCTCTCTCCATTGGGCACCACCGGCAGCAACTCGTCGGCGTCGGCGACGACGGTGGTGTAGGTCCAGCTGGTGCCACTGGCCGACGCGGTCACCACCGCCGCGCGCACGATGATCCGCTCGGCGGGCAGGCCGGCCTCCTCATGCGCCTCCCGGATCGCGGCCTCTTCAGCGGTCTCGTGGCTGTCGCGAGCGCCGCCGGGCAGCGCCCAGGTGCCGCCCTGATGGCTCCACCAGGCGCGGTGTTGCAGCAGCACGGTGCGGGCACCATTGGGCCGGGGAGCCCGCAGAAGCAGCCCCGCCGCACCGTGCCGGCCCCAGAAGCGGACGCCGGTATCGGAGAACGCCCACCCATCGCCGTCACCACGCACGCTTGGAAGCGTATCGGGGCGGGCAAGGTCTCGGTTCTGGCGAGATCACGCGACGTTTTCGACAACAACCGGCCCGAGAGGCCGCGCAGACACCGCCCACGCTCTTAGAATCCCTTTATTATCGTTGGTGCCGCGATCAGCCGCAGGGATGGAGCCTGAACAGACGTGACCGTTGAGTTGGCGCACCCGTCAACCGAGCCAGCGGGGTTACGGTCGCCGACCGAACCGGCCAGACCCCGATGGTGGTTCTTCACCACCACCCCCGGCCGCATTCTGGCCATCGGACTCATCCTCGCCGCCCTCGGCGGCCTCAGCGCCTTCGCCACCGCCACCACGATCAACAACCGGCAGAACACCCTGACCACGGTGCTCGACCACACCGAGCCGTTGGCGTATGCCGCCGGGCAGCTCTACACCACCCTGTCGGTCGCCGACGCCGCGGCAGCCACCGCATTCATCGCCCAGGGCGAACCGCGGGCGGTGCGGGAACGCTACGAACAGGCCATCACCGCCGCCGCGGTGGCAGTGACCAGGGCCTCCGGCGGTCTGGACGACGAGCCACTGCTGCAACTGCTGGGCCGAATCAATGCGCAGCTGGCCGTCTACACCGGTCTGATCGAGACGGCCCGGACCAATAACCGCTCGGGTGATCCAGTCGGCTCGTCGTACCTGTCGGAAGCCTCCGAGCTGATGCAGCACACCATCCTTCCCGACGCCCAGCGCCTCTACCAGGCGACTTCGGCGACCGTGGACGTGCAGACCACGGCGTCGACGCGGGTTCCGGCACCGGTGATTTTGGTGGTCGCGACCACCGTGCTGTTCGGCGCGTTCGCGCACCGCTGGCTGGCCCGACACACCCGGCGCCGGATCAACCCCGGTCTGGTCGCCGGTGGCCTCGCGATTCTGTTGATGGTCATCTGGGTCGGAACGGTGCTGGTGATCTCCACCGCGGGCAGCCGCACCGCCAAGGACACCGGCGCCGAGTCGCTCAAAGAGATCACCAATCTGGCGATCACCGCGCAGCAGGCCCGTGCCGACGAGACCCTGTCGCTGATCCGGCGCGGCGACGAGGAGACCCGCAAGCAGACCTTCTACCAGCGCATCGACACCATGCAGGAGCAGCTGCAGGAGTATCTGGAGCGCGGCGACGCCGTGGACAAGGCCGACCTGGCCAACGCCGGGCAGCTGCTGGCCCGCTGGCGGCAGGCCAATGATCGGATGAACGCGTACATCAGCGTCGGCAACTACCGGGCCGCCACCCAGGTCGCGCTGGGAGGCAGCGGCGACGACTCGACGCCGGCGTTCGACCAGCTCGATGCGGCCCTGGACAAGGCGCTGCAGCACAGTCGCAATCAGCTGCGCGGCGATGTCCTCAACGCCCGCCGGGTACTGTCGGTGGCCCCGGTGGGCGGCGCGGTACTGAGCATGGGTGCCGCGATCGCGGTCGCGCTGGGCTTGTGGCCTCGACTGAACGAGTACAGATGATGATCCAACGTCGGCCCCGGTTGCTGCTGTGCGCATTGAGCGCCGTGTTGGTGCTGTCCGGCCTGACCGGCTGCGGCCGCTCGGAATTCGTGACCGCGACCGCGATGCCGACGCTGCCACCGCCCACCCCGGCCGGTATGGAGGAGTTGGCGCCGGAGGCGCCACGGCCGCCGGAACCGCGCACCGAGGACTGCGATGCCACCGCCAGCCTGCGCCCGTTCCACACCAAGGCCGAGGCTGATGCGGCGGTCGCCAAGATCCGCCATCGGGGCCGGCTGATCGTCGGGCTGGACATCGGCAGCAACCTGTTCAGCTTCCGCGACCCGATAACCGGTGAGATCACCGGCTTCGACGTCGATATCGCCGGCGAGGTAGCCCGCGACATCTTCGGCACGCCCTCGCAAGTCGAATACCGAATACTGGCGTCGGCCGAACGGATCGCGGCCCTGCAGAAGTCCGAAGTCGATATCGTGGTCAAGACCATGAGCATCACTTGCGGCCGACGTGAGCTGGTGAACTTCTCCACGGTGTACCTGGTGGCCAATCAGCGACTGCTGGTCCCGCGCGACTCCGCGATCCGCCAGGCCGCGGACCTCTCCGGCAAGCGGGTCTGTGTGGCGCAGGGCACCACCTCGCTGCGGCGGATCCGCAACATCACTCCGGCCCCGATCATCGTTTCGGTGGTGAACTGGGCCGACTGCCTGGTGGCGCTGCAACAGCGTCAGGTCGACGCCGTCAGCACCGACGACTCGATCTTGGCCGGCCTGATGTCTCAGGACCCGTACCTGCACATCGTCGGACCGAGCATGGACGAGGAGCCGTACGGGATCGGGATCAACCTGAACAACACCGGGCTGGTGCGCTTCGTCAACGGAACACTGGAGCGCATCCGCCGCGACGGCACGTGGAACACCTTGTACCGCAAGTGGTTGACGGTGCTGGGGCCGGCGCCGGTACCACCGACACCGAGGTATTCGGACTGATGGCTGACCGCGACGACGACGCAGGGCAGACCGCGGCCGAACTGGAAGACGACGGCCCGGCCACTCAGCGCGCGGACGTGCTGGCGGAATCGTCGTCGGTACGTCGGCCGATGTCGACCCAGGCGATCTTCCGCCCCCGGGAGGGCTCGAACTCCGCGATTTCGGTCGAATCCCATGACACGACGGTGGTGCGCCCCGTCGCTCCGCGGCGGCGGCTGGGCGGCGGCCTGGTGGAGATCCCCCGGGTTCCCCCGATCGACCCGCTCGCCGCGCTGATGGACGATCCGGAAGTCGCCGAGTCCAAGCGCTTCTGCTGGAATTGCGGCCGACCGGTGGGCCGGTCCACCGGGGATGCGAAGGGCGCCTCCGAAGGCTGGTGCCCACACTGTGGAAGCCCGTATTCCTTTCTGCCGCAGCTCAAACCCGGCGATATGGTGGCCGGCCAATACGAGATCAAGGGCTGCGTGGCCCACGGCGGTCTGGGCTGGGTGTATCTGGCGGTCGACCACAACGTCAACGAGCGTCCGGTGGTGCTCAAGGGCCTGGTGCATTCCGGCGACGCCGAGGCGCAGGCCATCGCGATGGCCGAGCGGCAGTTCCTCGCCGAGGTAACCCATCCGTCGATCGTCAAGATCTTCAACTTCGTTCAGCACCCGGACTCCCACGGCGACCCGGTCGGCTACATCGTGATGGAGTACGTCGGCGGCCAATCGCTCAAACAGCGCCGCGGCACTCGGCTGCCGGTAGCCCAAGCCATCGCCTACATGCTGGAAATCCTTCCCGCCCTGGGTTATCTGCATTCACTGGGCCTGGTCTACAACGACCTCAAGCCGGAGAACATAGTGCTCACCGAGGAGCAGCTGAAGCTGATCGACCTCGGCGCGGTGGCACGCATCAACTCCTTCGGCTACCTCTACGGCACCCCCGGGTTCCAGGCGCCCGACATCGTTCGCACCGGTCCTACCGTGGCCACCGACATCTACACCGTGGGTCGGACCCTGGCCGCGCTGACGCTGAAGTTGCGCACCCGTGACGGCCGCTACGTCGAGGGACTGCCCGACGACGACCCGGTGTTGAAGAAGTACGACTCCTACCGCCGGCTGCTGCGGCGGGCCATCGATCCCGACCCGCGAAGGCGGTTCTCCTCTGCCGAGGAGATGTCCGCGCAGCTGATGGGCGTACTGCGCGAAGTGGTGGCCCGCGACACCGGGACACCGCGGCCCGGCCTGTCGACGGTGTTCACCCGTTCGCGGTCCACCTTCGGCGAGCACCTGCTGGTCGCGCACACCGACGTCTACCTGGACGGGCATGTGCACTCCCAGAACCTGACGGCACGTGAGATCGTGACTGCCCTGCAGGTGCCGCTGATCGACCCGAGCGATGTCGCCGCTCCACTGTTGTCGTCGATGGAGCTCAGCGAACCGGTGCAGACACTCGACTCGCTGCGCGCTGTGCGAAACAGCTCGCTGGAGTCCGATGGCATCGATTTGTCGGAGTCCATCGGCCTGCCGCTGATGGAGGTGCGGGCGCTGCTCGACCTGGGCAACGTCACCAAGGCGACCAGCAAGCTCGACGCCCTGGCGGAGCAGGTGGGCTGGCTCTGGCGGCTGGTCTGGTTCCGTGGGGTGGCCGAACTGCTCACCGGCGACTACGAGGCGGCCCGCAAAGACTTCACCGAGGTGCTCGACATGTTCCCCGGCGAGCTGGCGCCGAAGATGGCGTTGGCCGCCACCGCCGAGCTGGCCGGAACCGACGACGAGCGCGGTTTCTACGAGTCGGTGTGGCACACCGACGACAGCGTGATCTCGGCCGCCTTCGGTCTGGCCCGCGCTCTTTCGGTGGAAGGCGACCGGACCGCGGCTGTCCGTACCCTCGACGAAGTTCCAGCCACCTCAAGGCATTTCACCACCGCGCGGTTGACCAGCGCGGTGACACTGCTGTCGGGGCGTTCGTCCAGCGAGATCACTGAGGCCCAGATCCGTGATGCTGCCCGCCGGGTGGAGGCGCTGCCGGACACCGAACCGCGAGTGTTGCAGATCCGGGCGCTGGTGCTGGGCGCGGCGATGGACTGGCTGACCGAGCACGAGGCCAGCACGAACCACATCCTCGGATTCCCGTTCACCGAGCACGGTTTGCGGCTCGGTGTGGAGATGGCGCTGCGCGCCCTGGCCCGGCTCGCGCCCACCCAGGAGCATCGCTACCGCCTGGTCGACACGGCCAACGCGGTGCGGCCGATGAGCACGTTCTAGATCCGATGACCGTCCCCAGCCGGCTTCGGCGAGCTTGCGCGATTTCCGTGACCTTAGTGGTCGCGCTGGCGCCACCGGCCACCGCGACGCCGAGCGACCAGACCAGCGGGGTGACCCTGTCCCAGACCTCGGTCGACGGCCGAGACTACTTCCTGCGGGAGATCACCATCGAACCCGGCGGCAGCACCGGGTGGCACTGGCATCCCGGCACCGTCTTCGGCGTCGTGCGACAGGGCACCTTGACCCATCATCGCGCCGACTGCAGTCTCGACGGCAGCTACGGACCCGGCGATCCGATCACCGAACCCGGCGGGCCCGAGCATGCCCACATCGGCCGCAACCTGGGGTCGACTCCGGTGGTGCTGCAGGCGGTGTACCTGTTGCCGATAGGCGCCCCGCTCTTCGAGGATGCGCCCGACCCCGGTTGTGGTTACGCCTGACCGGTCCCTGAAGCTGCTCAGCCCAGCCGGCGCAGCCGCGGCTCCAGGTCGGTCTTGAACAGCTCCAGGAAACGGCGCTGGTCGTGGCCGGGTGCGTGGAACACCAGGTGGTTCAGGCCCCACTGCACGTACTCGCCGACTTTCTCCACGGCCTCATCGGGGTCCGAGGCGACGATCCAGCGTTTGGCGATCTGCTCGATCGGCAGCGCGTCGGCGGCCTTCTCCATCTCGATCGGGTCGTCGATGGAGTGCTTCTGCTCGGCGGTCAGCGACAGCGGCGCCCAGAATCGAGTGTTGTTCAGCGCCAGGTCGGGATCCGGGTCATAGGAGATCTTGATCTCGATCATCTTGTCGACGCCGTCGACGTCGCGTTCGGCGATGGCCGCGCCCTCGCGCACGGCCGGCATCAGCTTCTCGGTGTAGAGCTCCGCGCCCTTGCCGGAGGTGCAGATGAAACCGTCGCCGACGCGCCCCGCGTACTTCGCCACCGCCGGCCCCCCGGCCGCGATGTAGACCGGCACTCCGGACTCCGGGACGTCGTAGATCGAGGCGCCCTTGAGCTTGTAGTAGTCGCCGTCGAAGTCCACCCGGTCACCGCGCCACAGTTCGCGCATCAGCCGCACCGACTCACGCAGCCGCCCGAACCGCTCCTTGAACTCGGGCCACTCGCCGGTGAAACCGGTGGCAATCTCGTTCAAAGCCTCGCCGGTGCCAACCCCCAGAAAGATCCGCTGCGGATACAGGCAGCTCATCGTCGCGAAAGCCTGCGCGATGACGGCGGGGTTGTACCGGAAGGTCGGGGTCAGCACCGAGGTGCCGAGCTGGATCTTGCTGGTCCGCTCGCCGACCGCGGTCATCCAGGCCAACGAGAACGGGGCATGCCCGCCTTCATGCCGCCAGGGCTGGAAGTGGTCGCTGACGGTGGCGCTGTCCATCCCATGCGCTTCGGCGGCTACGCCGAGCTCCACCAGCTCCCGCGGCCCGAACTGCTCTGCCGATGCCTTGTACCCGAGTTTTAGTTCCGCCATTCCACCTTTTCTACTCTCCCGCCGCCTTTCTAAACTCACGGGCATGGGTGAGAAGCTCGTCGAGCTCGTTCCGGTGACCGAACGGGTGTACTTGGCCCGCGGTGAAGCCGTCAACTGGCTGCTGGTCACCGACGACAGCGGAGTCATGTTGATCGACGCCGGTTACCCCGGCGATCGCGCCGACGTGTCGGCGTCGCTGGGCGCCTTGGGCTATCGCCCGGCCGATGTGCGGGCGGTGTTGCTCACCCATGCCCACGTCGACCATTTCGGTGCGGCGATCTGGCTCGCAAAGACCCACGGCACCCCGGTCTACTGCCACGCCGACGAGGTCGGCCACGCCAAACGCGAGTATCTGGAGCAGGTTTCACCGCTGGCGTTGGCTCCGCGACTGTGGCGGCCGAGCTGGGCACTGTGGAGCGCGCACGTGGTGCGCAGCGGCGGCCTGAACCGGGAGGGCATCCCGTCCGCACAAGCGCTGACCGGCGAGATCGCCGCCGGACTGCCCGGTCAGCCGGTCGCCATCCCCACCCCCGGCCACACCCGCGGGCACTGCTCGTACCTGGTCGATGGCGTGCTGGCCAGCGGGGATGCGCTGATCACCGGTCATCCGGTGTTGTCGCACAGCGGGCCGCAGCTGCTGCCGGAGCTCTTCAGCTACAGCCAGCAGGACTGTCTGCGCAGCCTCAGCGCGCTGGCGCTGCTGGAGACCGAGGTCTTGGCACCCGGTCACGGCGATGTCTGGCATGGGCCGATCAAAGAGGCCGCCGAGGCCGCAATCGAGCGTGCCAGCAAATATTAAGGTCACGATCGGATAAGTGCTGATCCCGCAGATTAAGGACGGCCCTTACCGAATCGCTCCGTACATGTGGAGTGATTGCCGCCAAAAGCTGCGGCCAGTGCAGGAACGATGGCTGCAAGCGTCAATCGTGTGCCCCAGGACACATGGCGTGCACTCCAGCCGCGCGTACCTTGGGCTCCGGACGGGAACTGCATTCCACACCCGGAAGGAAAATCAATGTCGAAAGCCCACGGCTTCACCATGTTTCACCGGCTCGGCCTCGGTGCCGGACTGCTTGGCGCCACCGCCGCCGCCCTGGTCGTCGCGCCGTCGGCGTCTGCGGCACCGGACTGCAGTCCAGCTGGGGTATCCCACACCGTGAACTCGGTGACGGGTTCAGCGCGGCAGTACCTGGCCGCTCACCCCGGCGCCAACGCGGTGGTGAATCAGGCCATCGGCGCACCGCGGCCACAAGCCGCCGCGGATGTGCGCAGCTACTTCACCGCTCACCCCCAGGAGTACTTCGAACTGCGGAACATCCTGGCGCCCATCGGCGAGACGCAACGGCAATGCCAGACCACGGGCCTGCCGCCCGAGTTGGCTTCGGCCTACGCCGAATTCATGGCCGGATAGCGTCGGGCGGTCAGCGCCGGGCGGCCGCAACGTAGCGGATGGCCGCCGGAGCGCCGTCGAGTTCACGGTCGGACAGCCGGGGCAGCCGGGCCGCCGCGAACAGGTCAGCGATACCGGATTGGCTGGTGGCCCAGCCGCTTTCGGTGAGATGCCGCACGACGTCGGTGTGCTCTCCGGAATAGAACGGGCCGGGCCCGGTGAGGCTCAGGCCACGCCGGCGCCACCGCTCGACGAGTGATTCGTGATGGACGGCCTGCGGCCGGCTCGGTGGCACCGCGTGATCAGCGGCGAGCCGGCTGCCAGGCGCGCTGAGCGCAGTGACGCCGTCGAGCAGACGATTCTGCGCATCGGAGGGGACGTACCAGACCAGCAACCCCTCGATCACCCACACGGTGGGCGCGGCGGCGTCAAAACCCACCCGGCACAGAGCCGCCGGCCAGTCGCCGCGTAGGTCGACGCCGACCGCGCGACGGTTGACGCTCGGCGTGGCGTCCCAGGCCCGCATGGTGCTGGTCTTGAAGTCCACGACATTCGGATGGTCGACCTCGAAGACGATGGTCTCCGGCGGCCACCACAGCCGATAGGCCCGGGTGTCGAGCCCCGAGCCCAGGATCACCGCCTGCCGGATGCCCGCGCGGGCGGCATCGGTGAAGAACGCGTCGAAGAACAGGGTCCGCGCCGCGGAGAACTCGGCAAACCGGGGAAATCCCCCGTCTCTGCCGAGCCGGCTGATGTCGAGGTCCCCGTCGGCCACCCGGATGCAGAACTCCAGGCCGACCTTGTGCACCAACGGCGCTGCGAACGGGTCGTTGATCAGCTCGCGCGACACCGCCGCGGCCCGTGCCGCCGCCAGCACAGTGGCCATGACGCCCGCGCCGCTGGCCAGGCTCCCGGCGTCATCCTGCTCGTTCGGCGCCGTACTCACGGGTCCCCACCGCGACGGCACGACGTCAGTGTGTCCTTCTGCCGGCGGGAGCGCCGTGCACCACCGCGCGGACCGCGTCGTCTATCCCGCTGGCCGCGGCGAAGAGCATCTCGTCGCCGGCCTGCAGCGCCTCGGTCGCCCGCGGCAGAATCACCCGGTCACCGCGCTGCACCGCGACCAGCGCGGCGCCGTCGGGCAGCACGATGTCACAGACCTGCCGACCGATCAGCGGGTTGTCCTCGGGCAGAGTCAGTTTCGTCAGGCTGGCCTGACCGCGCCGCAGGCCCATCAACGGGACCAGGTGGCCGACGTCGATGGCGCCCTCCACCGCGGCGACCATCGCCCGTGGGGTGGAGACCGCCACGTCGATGCCCCACTCTTCGGTGAACAGCGGCTCGTTGCGGGCGTTGTTGACCCGAGCCACCACCCGGGCCACCCCGAACTCCGCCTTGGCCAGCAACGCGGTGGCCAGGTTGGCCTTGTCGTCACCGGTGGCAGCGATCACCACATCACAGATCTCGATGCCGCATTCCCGCAGCGCACTCAGCTCGCAGGCATCCGCGAGCAGCCACTCGGCTTCCGGGACGGTATGGGGCTGGTAGTGCGCCGGGTTGCGTTCAATCAGCAGCACCCGGTGACCGTCGCCGATCAGTTCTCGCGCGACCGACCGCCCCACCGCGCCGGCGCCGGCGATCCCGATGCGCATGCTGGCTCCCCTCATCCCCCGCCGCTCCGGGCGTAACACAGTCGTGACAGCGCTACTGATTTACTGACAGATAACACGAACCCGCCGACTTTGAGCGAATCACATAGGCGGGTCCGACCGCCACCAACAGCCCGAACGGGGATCAGATGAGCCTGGAACAGCTCTACCTGGCTCTGTTGATCGGGGGCTTGGTCCTGCTGGCCAGCATTATCGCCACCCGCGCGGCGGATCGGGTCGGGCTGCCCAGTCTGTTGCTGTTCCTGCTGGTCGGTGTGGCGATCGGCAACGACGGGCTGGGCCTGGATTTCTCCGACGTACAACTGGCCAGTGACCTGGGCACCACCGCGCTGGCCGTGATCCTGGTCGAAGGTGGTTTGACCACCCGGTTCGCCAACATCCGTCGGCTGCTGGCGCCGGCGGCGGTGCTGGCCACCGTCGGCGTCGTGGTCAGCATGGCGGTGATAGCGGTGGCCGCGCACCTGCTGCTGGGTATCAGTTGGCAATTGGCGTTCCTGCTGGGTGCGATCGTCTCACCGACCGACGCCGCGGCGGTGTTCTCCATCCTGCGGGTGCTGCCGCTGCCCAGACGGGTGGCCGGCCTGCTGGAGGCGGAGTCCGGTTTCAACGATGCCCCGGCGGCCATCGTGGTGCTGATGCTGAGCACGACGCCGCTGGTGATCGACCCCGTCCACGCCATCGGCGGGGTGTTCTATGAGCTGGTGGCGGGCTCGGCGATCGGCCTGGCCGTCGGGCTACTCGGCGCGATAATGCTGCGCCGGGCGGCCTTGCCGGCGTCCGGTCTGTATCCCTTGGCGACGTTCGGGCTCGCCATGGTGGCGTTCGCGGCGGCGGCGTCGTTGCACTCCAGCGGATTCATCGCCGCCTACCTGTCGGGTGTGGTGCTGGCCAACTCCGGCCTGCCGCACCGCGCGGCCATCCGCTCGTTCGCCGAGGGGCTGGGCTGGCTGGCGCAGATCGGGCTCTTCGTGTTGCTGGGCCTCCTGGTGAGCCCGAGCCAGTTGTCCGGCGAACTGATCCCGGCGCTGATCATCGGTGCGGTGCTGCTGCTGTTGAGCCGGCCGGTGTCGGTGGTGGCGTCGCTGATCTGGTTCAAGGTGCCCTGGCGTGAACAGATCTTCCTGTCCTGGGCGGGACTGCGTGGCGCGGTCCCGATCGTGCTGGCGACCTTCCCGATCGTCGAGGGCGTACCGGACAGCTACCGCCTGCTCAACATCGTGTTCATCCTGGTGGTGGTCTACACGGTGGTGCAGGGCCCCAGCCTGGGGTTGTTCGCCCACTGGCTACGACTGATCCCGCGCGACGCCACCCGCGAGATCCAGGTCGAGGCGGCGCCGCTGGACGTCTTGGAGGCCGAGCTACTGACCATGACGGTGCAGCCGGGTTCGAAACTGCACAACGTCTCGGTGCTGGAGCTGCGGCTGCCCGACCCGAGCGTCATCACGCTGATCATTCGCAAGGGCGACACCTTCGTGCCGCAGCCCGACACTCGGATCACCATCGGCGACGAGCTGCTCATCGTGACCACCAGCAAGACCCGCTTGTCCGCCGAACGCCGGCTGCGAGCGGTCAGCCGGCGCGGCAAGCTGGCCCACTGGTTCGACGAGTACGGCGATAACGAGTAACCCCGTCGCGGTGGCCCTGCGCTGGGAGCGGGGGCCACTCGTACTCTTGCGCCCTCAGCGCGGCGTCAACGAGAGAAGGTGAGCAGCGGGATCGCCGTCTCAGCCGGGGTGAGCCCGCCGTGGAAGCCGATGAGTTGTGCCGTCTGCGGCGGCTCGTGTTCGGTCGCCAGTATCGCGGTGTCGCCGGTACAGGTCACCACGAGGTCGCCGATACGTGCCAGATGCCGGTCCCGCACCGGCCCGAATACCCCTGAGGCGACGGCCTGTTCGCGGGTTTGCACCAGGGCGCGCCCGGCCAGGCGTTCGGTCCAGGCCGCCAGCACGTCGGCTGTCGCGCCCGGCTCGGTGTGCAGGTAGCGCACCCGCGGCTCACCGGCGACCACCCGGATTCCGGCCCGCAACGCCGGGTCGGCGTCGAGGTCGATGCGGGCCTCCTCGGGCACGTTGAGCCCGCCGTGGTCCGCGGTCACCAGCAGCGCCGTGTCGCGCGGCAGCTCCTCGAGGAGATGCCGCAGCAGCGCATCGACTTTGGCGGCCGCGGCGTGCCAGTGCGGTGAGCCGATTCCCGACACATGCGCGGCGTGGTCGAGTGCTGCGGTGTAGCCGTAGACCAAGCCCGGCGCGGCCAGCTCCGCGGCGACCCGCCGCGCGTAGGGCTCGCCCTTGGCCACCGGGCGAAACTCCGCGCCCCGGTAGGCGGACTCGGTCAGCCCACTGCCGACGAACATCTCCGGCAGCACGGCGCGGGCCGCCACGCCGGCGTCGCGCAGCCGCTCGAACCAGGTGGGCACCGGCTGCCAGAGCGCCGGCGGCGGCTCGTCACCCCAGAAGATGTGCGTGAGCACCTGATCCGTTCCGGGGACATTGACGGTGAAGCCCAGCACGCCATGCTCGCCCGGGGGTACGCCGGTGCCCAGCGAGACCAGGCTGGTCGGTGTGGTGGAGGGGAACGTGCAAGACAGTTCGGTCAGTTGACCGGTGGTACCGGCCAGCACCGAGGCCAGCAGCGGGGCGTCCCGCGTCAGCTGCGGCAACAGTTGGTAGCCCAGCCCGTCGACCAGCACCACCGCCACCCGTTGCACGCCACCGACGCGCTCGCGCAGACCGAGTGTGTCGGTCGCGCCCGAAACTCCAAGCAGCGCGGCCGCGGACGGCAGGATGTCGCAGATCGAACCGGGCACCGGTTCAGCCTGCCATCGATCGGCGCCGCGCTGCAGCCCAGGAGCTAGCTGACGCCGTCGCCCTCGGCTTTCGGCAGATCGGCGCCGGGCTTGGCAGCGCTGGTGTTCGACTTGGTCTTGGTGTTATTGCCGCCCTGGGCACCTGAGCCGTTACCGCCACCGCCGGAACCACCGCCGCCGTTGCCTCCGCTGGGCATGCTGAGCTTGGGGAAGCTGGTGGAGTTGTTCGAGTTTTCCGAGTCGCCGGTGTGATGCTCGCCATTGGCAGGCGTCGGGGTGGTGTCGCCGGAGTTGGTGTCGGTGGGCGTGCCCGGGCTGGACTCGGTGGCCGGTTCTGGACTGAGTTGCCCTGGCTCGCCGTGCAACAGCTGATCGAGTTCTGCCAGCGGGTCCTGCAGGACTCCGGAGGCGGCCAGGTCCACCGAGCCCGCCGGAAGGTCGGCCACGTCGACAGGGTCGGGGCCGGCACTCGCCGCGCCGATCACGATGTCGAGTAAGTCCTCGAGGTCGGCGTGCGCCGCCGGTGCGACCAGCAAGCAGAATCCGGCGGACACAATCGTGGCCGTCACACGGACCGCCGCCCGCTGCCCTCGGCTCAAGCCGCCACCCCGGGGACCGCTCATCCGTCCAGACCTTCCTCGATGAACCTGGCCCGGCGACACTCCGCCAGGCCGAGGACGAACGTAGTCGTTTATCGCTCATTTACGCGACCCGGAAAGCCCGTTGAATAACAATGTTCAAAAAGCGTTCACTTTCCGTCACCGCTCCAGCCACCACCCCTCGAGACGCGGCATTTCCCCTGGTAAAGCCCGGAATTGAGATCGGCGTCACAAAGGCCGTGGCCAAACACACGGCGAATAATTCGGCTACCCACATAAAAGGGCCCACGGCTCCTATCTTTTATTGAAGATCGGCCATCTGCGGGATATAAGAATCAGCACGAGCGATAAGCGTCACCAACGGGCTCACCGCGTCCGTGCGGCGAACCACCCGTGCGCCGACAGTCAGCGGGTTAGCGTTCGTGGCGTGGACACACCCCCAATCGATCTCGGCTCCTGGATCGCCCGGCGGGCCGCCGCGACGCCGAACCTCCCCGCCATCACCTACGGCGAAATCACCTGGACCTACCTGGATTTCGCAAATCGGATCGACAGGCTGGCGGCCGAGCTGGCCGCCGGAGGGATGCAGCGCGGGGACCGGGTCGGCTACGCGGGCCTCAACCACCCGGACTTTCTGGTCACGTTGTTCGCCGCGGCACGGATCGGCGCCTCGTTCGTGCCACTGAACTGGCGACTGACCGCCGATGAGTTCGGCTACATCCTGGGCAACGCGCAGGTACACACCCTGGTCGCCGATGCCGAGCGCGCCGCAGTGATCGATGCGGTGCGCCGACAGGCCGGCCTGCGCCGGGTGATCGCGCTGACGCCGGTCCCGGGCTGGGAGGTGCTCGACGAGCTGCTGGCCGAACGGGCGCCCCTGGCCGACCCGGTCTTCGCCGAGCCCGACGACATCGCGGTGATCATGTACACCTCTGGCACCACCGGGCACCCCAAGGGGGCCATGCTCACTCACGCAAACCTGTTCTGGAACAACATCAATGCCCTGCTGACGTTCGACACCAGCCAGCACGACGTGTCGCTGGTCTGCGCGCCGCTGTTTCACATCGGTGGGCTCAACGTCACCACGCTGCTGACCCTGCAGAAGGGCGGCCGGATCGTGCTGATGCCCACCTTCGATCCAGCCGAAGCGCTGCGACTCCTCGCCGAAGAACGGGTCACCACCATGTTCGGGGTGCCGGCGATGTTCTTGTTCATGAGCCACCGGCCGGAGTTCGCCGACACCGACCTGTCCAGCGTGCGCAGCTTCGTCTGCGGTGGCGCGCCGGTGCCCGAGCCACTGATCCGCCGCTACGCCGAGCGCGGCATTCCGTTCGCACAGGGCTACGGGCTCACCGAGACCGCCCCGCTGGCCTTGGTGCTGCGCACCGATGAGGTCGGCGTGAAAATCGGCGCCGCGGGCAACCAGGTACTGCCGCTGTCGGATGTGCGGCTTGTCGATCTCGAGAACCAGCCGGTGCCGGCCGGCACGCGCGGGGAGATCTGCGTGCGAGGGCCGCAGGTGATGGCCGGCTACTGGCGCAATCCCGAGGCAACCGCGGCAGTGATCGACGGTGAGGGATGGTTTCACACCGGCGATATCGGCCAGGCCGACGACGAGGGCTATGTCTGGGTGCTCGACCGGGTGAAGGACATGGTGATCTCCGGCGGCGAGAACGTCTACCCGGCCGAGGTCGAAGACGTGCTGTACGGACATCCGGCCGTCGCCGAAGTGGCGGTGCTGGGCACCCCGCACGAGAAGTGGGGCGAGGCGGTGACGGCCGTGGTGGTGCTGCGGCCGGGCGCCACGTTAGAGCTCGATGAGCTGCGAGACCACGCCCGGCAGAAGCTCGCGGCGTTCAAACTGCCGATCCGGCTGGAGTTCGTCGACGCCTTGCCCCGCACACAGTCCGGGAAAGTGGTGAAGTACCAGCTCCGAGAGGTGCTCTCCGGCCGACCAGACAGACAGTGATGTCACAGGTGACGCGCAGGTAGTAGGCAGCGCCCTTCCAGAGTCCTGCAGCCTTTGTTAAGTTCCGGTAAATTCCGGATCTGAACCCCCTGAATCTGGTTCGGCGTTATGGCCGCGACCGCTGCACCGAAGAGGTACCCAATGGCGCCCCAGCGCAAATCCGTTGCGTCCCAGCGCCGCCACCGCACTCTGGCAGCGAGCGCCGTGCTGACGCTGGGACTGAGCCCGGTGGGATTCGCGCCCACCGCCAGTGCCGATCTGGAAGATCTGCTCGACCCGAGCTACTGGATGGACCCGGCCAGCTGGTTCGACCCGGGCGATGTCGGCAGCGCGGTGTTCGACCCCAGCGCCCTGGGCCTTGGGGATCTGTCGAGTTGGTTCGACGGTCTGGGAGCGGCCGACTTCAGCTTCTCCACGTTCAGTTTCGATGACTTCGCGCAGAGCATCTACCTGGATCTGCACACCGGCATGCAGGACTGGATGTCCAGTTCCTTCGGGCAGCAGATCGGCGATCTGATCAATCCGATGTTCGCCTCCGACTCCGTGTGCGGACTGATCTGCAACGGCCTGGCCGGCACCGAGGACGACCCGACCGGCGGCGGCGGTGGCTGGCTGTTCGGCGACGGCGGCGCGGGCTATGACTCCGATGTGGCCGGGGTGGCCGGCGGCAACGGCGGCGCGGCCGGGTGGTTCGGCAACGGTGGTGCCGGCGGTATCGGTGGCGCCGGCGCCGACGGCGGTGACGGCGGCACCAGCGGAACCCTGATCGGGATCGGCGGCGCGGGCGGCCAGGGCGGCGATGCCGTGGCCGGAGGGGACGGCGGTAACGGCGGCAACGGTGGCGGTGCGGCCGGAAAGTGGTTCTCCTTCGGCGGCGTCGGCGGCAACGGCGGGGCCGGGGGCGATGCAACGGACGGCGCCGGCGGGGCCGGTGGTCACGGCGGCAACGGGGGTACAGCGGTCGCGAACGGCCCGACCGCCGGCGGCTCGAAACCGTCGGTCGGCGCCAACCTGTTCAAGATCGGCGGCGCCGGGGGCACCGGCGGTGCCGGCGGTAGCGGCGACACCGGCGGCGCGGGCGGCAACGGCGGCGGCGGCGGTCTGTCGTGGACGCGGTACGGCGGGGTCGTCGGCGGGGCGGCCGGTGACGGTGGCATCGGCGGCGCCGGCAACGATCTGGGCGGCGCGGGCGGCACTGGTGGCCTCGGCGGCGGCACCTTCTCGCTGTTCGGTGGCACCGGCGGGCAGGGCGGCACCGGCGGCGCCGGGGGTGCCGTGGACGGCGACGGCAGCACCGCGGGGGCCGGCGGCACCGGTGGGCAGGGCGGCACCACGTTCGCGATCTTCGGCGGTAACGGTGGAGCTGCCGGCGACGGTGGTGCCGGTGGCGCCGCCGACGGCGACGGCAGCACCGCGGGAGCGGGCGGTAACGGCGGTGCCGGCGGGCTCGGCGGATTCCTGTTCGGCGGCACCGGCGGCAACGCCGGCGACGGTGGTGTCGGCGGTGCTGTCACCGGCGCCGACAGTGCCGCCGGCGCGGGCGGCAACGGCGGCACCGGTGGACTTGGCGGCTTCTTCAGCGGCGGGCAGGCGGGTTCCGGCGGTAACGGCGGCACGGGTGGCGCCAGCAGCGGCACCGGTGGCATCGCCGGTGCCGGCGGTGACGGCGGCGGCGCCGGCTCGCTGGCCAACTTCTTCAGTTCACCGGATCAGATCATTACGGCGTTGACCCAGATCTCGACAGTCAACGGCAAGGACCCCGCGGACCTTCAGGAACTCCTCGACAAGGTCGCCGAGCTGTCCGGCAACCCACTGTTGTCGCTCACCTCGGGCAGCGGACTTTTCGGCGGTTCGGGAGCCGATGGCGGTGCCGGCGGGGCCGGAGGATTCGCCAGCGGTGACGGCGGCCACGCCGGGGACGGCGGCGACGGTGGCGTCGGCAGCGCCGGCGGCGGCCTCCTAGGAGGCTCAGGTACGCCCGGCAGTGGTGGCGCCGGCGGTAATGCCGGCGACGCCAGCGGTGCCGGTGCGGTCGCCGGCAACGGCGGCAGGGGCGGCGACGGCGCCTCGGCGGGCCCGCTCTCGGGCAGTGGCGGTAACGGCGGCAATGGCGGTACCGGCGGAAACGGCAGCGACGGCGCCTCCGCTGGCTACGGCGGCAGCGGCGGCAGCGGCGGAAACGGTTCGTTCCTAGGCGGCAGTGGAGGCGCCGGCGGTGCCGGCGGGTCCGGGGGCACCAGCGGCGGCGGCGTCGCCGGCCAGGGCGGTGCCGGTGGCACCGGCGCCACCGGCTTCGGTGACTTCTTCAGTGCGCTAGGCAATATCGTCAACGGCGGCGCTCGACCGGATATCGGTTCGGGCGGCGGCGGCGGTGGCGGCGGTGGCGGTGCTGGAATCGCCGGCACCGGCGGCAACGGCGGCGACGGCGGCGACGGGCTGCAGTCCGCCGGTGGTGCGGGCGGCGTCGGTGGTGCCGGTGTCGACGGCGGGACCGGAGGCACTGGCGGGATCGGCGCCCAGGGCGGTTCTCTGCCTTCCCTGACCGACGGCACCGCCGGCGGCAATGGCGGCGCCGGTGGCGCGGGTATCGGAGCCGGGAGTGTCGGCGGCAACGGTGGAGACGGCGGCGTCAGCACCACCGGGCAGGGCGGTACCGGCGGCAACGGCGGCACCGGACTGGACGGCGGTACCGGCGGAAACGGCGGGCGCGGCGGTAACGCGGGTACCGGCGGCGCCAGCCGCACCTCGCCTGGCGATGACTCGACCGACACCATCACCGTGCCCGGCGGTGTCGGCGGAGCCGGCGGCAACGGCGGCAATGGAGGTACCGGCACCGCTGCGGCCACCGGCGGTGACGGCGGCGCCGGGGGCAACGGCGGCAACGGCGCCGACGCCACCGAGACCGGCCCCGGCGGCGCCGGCGGCGCGGGCGGCACCGGCGGCACCGGCGGCCAGATCGGCCCGAACGGCGACGGTAGCGGCGGCGTCGGAGGCAACGGAGCCGACGGCGGTACGGACGGTGTGGCCGGTGCGGCGGGCGGAGCCGGCGGCAGCGGTAGTGCCGATGGCACGCCGGGTGCGCCTGGGACGCCCAGCGCGCCTTCCGACAGCGCAAGCTGACCTGATCCAAGCCACGCTCTGGGTGGCAGGATGAACGAATGGCAACCGGCGCCGCCTCTGATACCCCGGCCTTCAACCCGATCGATCCGCTGAGCCTGGACACCCTGCTCTCCGACGACGAGATCGCGCTGCGCGACACCGTCGCCAAGTTCTGCGCCGAACACGTCATGCCGCACATCGCCGAATGGTTCGAGATCGGCGACCTCCCGGCCCGTGAACTGGCCCGGGAGTTCGGCAAGCTCGGGCTGCTGGGCATGCACCTGGACGGCTATGGCTGTGGCGGAGCGTCGGCGGTGCATTACGGACTGGCCTGCGTGGAGCTGGAGGCCGCCGACTCCGGCCTGCGTTCCCTGGTGTCGGTGCAGGGCTCGCTGGCGATGTATTCGATCTACAACAACGGCTCCGAAGAGCAGAAGCAGCAATGGTTGCCAGGCATGGCCGCCGGGGAGCTGATCGGCTGCTTCGGGCTGACCGAGCCCGACGTCGGCTCCGACCCGGCCGCCATGACGACCCGGGCCAGGCGCGATGGAACCGATTGGGTTCTCAATGGCCGCAAGATGTGGATCACCAACGGCTCCATCGCTGACGTCGCGGTGGTGTGGGCGGCCACCGACGACGGTGTCCGCGGTTTCATCGTGCCCACCGACACCCCGGGGTTCAGCGCCAACACCATCCACCACAAGCTGTCACTGCGCGCCTCGATCACCAGTGAACTGGTGCTCGACGACGTGCGCCTGCCGGCCGAGGCCCTGCTGCCCCAGGCCCGCGGCGTCAAGGGCGCGTTGGCCAGCCTGTCCGAGGCGCGCTACGGAATCATCTGGGGCGCAATGGGTGCGGCCCGCTCGGCCTGGCAGGCCGCCCGCGACTACGCCACGCAACGCACCCAGTTCGGCAAGCCGATCGCCGGCTTCCAGCTCACCCAGGCCAAGCTCGTCGACATGGCCCTCGAGCTTCACAAGGGACAGTTGTTGTCCCTGCACCTGGGCAGGCTCAAAGACAATGCCGGTCTGCGCCCCGAGCAGGTCAGCTTCGGCAAGCTCAACAACACCCGAGCCGCGCTGGAGATCTGCCGAACCGCGCGAACCATCTTGGGCGGCAACGGGATATCGCTGGAATACCCGGTGATCCGGCACATGGTCAACCTGGAGTCGGTGCTGACTTATGAGGGCACCCCCGAAATGCATCAATTGGTGCTCGGCCAGGCGTTCACCGGTCTCAGCGCTTTCCGCTGATGCGGCGCAACGGCCCCGGAAGGCAAACCTGGGCTTCCCTGATGAATTCTCACATGGCAGGCTTGTGAAAATGACGAGTCGCGAGGTTCTTGGGCAACGGGCGGCGGCATTCCTGGCGCTGCACCAACCGGGCAATCCGGTGATCCTGCCAACCGTGTGGGACGTGTGGTCGGCGAAGCTGGCCGTCGGCGCCGGATTCGCAGCGCTGACCATCGGCAGCAAGCCGGTCGCCGAATCGCTGGGCAAGGCCGACGGCGAGGGCATGTCGTTCGCCGAGGTGCTGGACCGAGCCCGCAAGATCACCGCCGCCGTCGATGTGCCGGTGTCCCTCGACGTCGAATCCGGTTACGCCGAGTCGCCGGACCGCCTGGTCGAGAGCCTGCTGGATGCCGGCGTGGCCGGATGCAATATCGAAGACTCGGTGCACAGCGAAGACAAGCGGCTGCGGTCGTCGTCCGAGCACGCCGAGTACGTGGCCGCGCTGCGGACAGCCGCCGACGCCGCAGGCCCACATCTGGTGATCAACGCCCGCACCGATCTGTTCCTGCGTAAAGACGGCGACGACACCGACCGGGTCGACCGGGCTATCGCGCGGTTGACCGAATGCGCGCAGGCGGGCGCGGACGTGCTCTACCCGGTCGGTTTCCATGACGCAGAAACCCTGCGCATCCTGGCCGAAGCCCTGCCGAAGCCGGTCAATGCGCTCGCCGCACCCGATACCGCCGACCCGGCCTCGTTCGGCGCGCTCGGCGTCGCACGGATCAGCTTCGGACCGCTGCTGCAGGCCGCCCTGGGCAAGCACGCCGGGGAGGTCCTGGCCCGCTGGGCCTGAGCACATCCTTCCGCGCCGTCGACACCGAATTTGACACCTGTTAAGTTCGTCGTCGTGGACAACATTCGCGGTAAGACCATTGCCATCACCGGCGCCGCCCGTGGTATCGGGCTGGCCACCGCCACTGCCCTGCTGGCGCGTGGCGCTCGAGTCGTCATCGGCGACCGTGACGTCGCGGTTCTCGACAAGGCGGTCAAGCAGCTGAGTTCGGGCGGTCAGGTCAGCGGCCACCCACTGGACGTCACCGACCGCGAATCGTTCTCGACGTTCCTGGACAAGGCCCGTGCCGACGGTGACGGCCACATCGACGTGCTGATCAACAATGCCGGCGTCATGCCGGTCGGGCCGTTCCTCGACCAGTCACCCGAATCGATCCGCTCGGCGACCGAGGTCAACTTCTACGGCGTGCTCAACGGCTGCCAGTTGGTCCTCCCGGAGATGATCAAGCGCCGCCGCGGCCACATCATCAACATCGCCTCATTGGCCGGCATCGTCGCCGTGCCGGGACAGGTGCTCTACGCCGGAACGAAATTCGCCGTCGTCGGTCTGAGCACCGCGATGTCCGACGAGTTCGCGCCGCAGGGCGTCAACGTCTCTGCCGTGCTGCCCACCTTCACCAACACCGAACTGATCTCGGGCACGACACCGTCGGCAGCCCAGAAGCCGGTGGAGCCCGAAGACATCGCCGCCGGCGTCGTCAAGGTGCTCGACAAGCCCAAGACGCTGGTCTCGGTGCCCAGCTTCGGGCGTCGCGTCTCGATCCTGGCGAGCCTGCTGCCGGACCGGGGCCGTCGCTGGCTCAACAAGAAGACCCACAACGATACGGTGTTCTTGCAGTTCGACACCGCGGCACGCAAGGCCTACGAGGACCGCGCGCAGCACGCCACCGGCGTCGTCGAAGACGACTGAGCACCCCGGGGTCACTCCCCGAGTGATCCCGGGCAACTGCCTATCCCAGCGCCTGATCCAGGTCGGCGATCAGGTCGTCGGTGCCTTCCAGCCCGACGGAGATCCGCACCACCCCGTCGCCGAGTCCGATCGCGGCGCGCCCGTCGGGCCCCATCGCCCGGTGGGTGGTGGTGGCCGGGTGGGTGATCAACGACTTCGCATCGCCCAGGTTGTTGGAGATGTCGATCAGTTTCAGTTTGTCCAGCAGCTCGAATGCCCGCTGCTTGGCACCACTGTGCGGCCCGTCGAGTTCGAAGGTGATGACGGTGCCGCCGCCAGACATCTGTTTGCGCGCCAACTCGTATTGCGGGTGCGACGCCAAGAAGGGGTAGCGAACCCAACTCACCGCGGGATGCTGCTCTAGGAACTCCGCGATCCTAAGCGCCGCGGAATTTGCGTAGTCGACCCGAATCGCCAGCGTTTCAAGGCCTTTCAACAAGATCCACGCGTTGAACGCACTCAGCGCCGGTCCAGTGTGTCGCATCAGGGTTTGCACCGGACCGTCGATGTAGTCCTGGTCGCCCAGAATCGCCCCGCCCAGGACGCGTCCCTGCCCGTCGAGGTGCTTGGTGCCGGAGTACACCACCACATCCACCCCCAGCGGTAGACCCTGCTGCAGCAGCGGGGTGGCGAAAACGTTGTCCAGCACCACTTTCGCGCCGGCGGCGTGGGCCAGCTCAGTGACCGCGGCGATGTCCACCAGCGACTGCATCGGGTTGGACGGCGTCTCGAAGAACACTGCCTTGGTGGGTACCGAAAGTGCCTGCTCCCACTGCGCCAGGTCCTCACCATCGACGAACACGGTTTCCACGCCCCAACGCGGGAGGATCTCGTTGCAGATCACGAAGCAGGACCCGAACAGGCTGCGCGCGGCGACCAGACGATCGCCGGCCTTCAACAGCGCACCGAGTGCCACGAACACCGCCGCCATGCCGCTGGCGGTGGCGAACGCCGCGGGGGCCCCTTCGATCAGGCGTAGTCGTTCCTCGAACATCGAGACCGTGGGGTTGCCGTAGCGCGAGTAGACGAATCGGTCCACCTCGCCGGTGAACGCCTGCTCCGCGGCGGCCGCGGAGTCGTAGACGTATCCCGAGGTCAGAAACAGCGCCTCGGCCGTCTCCTCGAACTGGGTGCGTAGCAGCCCGCCGCGCACCCCGATAGTGGCCGCGCTGACCCCGTCCGGCAGCGGTTTGGGGATGCGGACGGAGCGGGTCGGTCCCGCGTCGCTCATGACTGCGTCCAGGGCAGGCCGACTGCGCGCCAGCCGGTGCCTCCCCGGTGGCCGTGCTCATCGAGATTGCCCTCGAAGCCGTCCAGCACGTTGTAGGACGGCGTCAAGCCCAGTGCGGTACCGGTTTCGGCGGCCCCGATGGAACGGTTGCCCGAGCGGCACAAGAAGATCGCCGGCCCGCCGGCAACGCGCGCCGCCAGTTCACGGGAGAAGTCGCGGTTGGGCGTTCCATCGGAGTGAACCCACTCGATGCAGACCAGTTCGCGGCCCAGATCGGAGACGTCGGGCAGTCCGACGAAGCGCCATTCGGCGTCGGTGCGAACGTCGATGAGCGTTGCCGCCGAGTCGTCGCGCAGTATCGCCCAGGCCTGCTCAGGTGTGATATCTCCTGCGTAGCTCACCTGCGGAAGTCTCGCACCTGAACCAGGTCGACGCCACGGGGGGTCACGGCCACAGCTTGCCCAAAATGGTCGCCACCTGCGCCGCACGGTCCCGGGCGACCGCGGCGTCTGGCCCGGTGGCCAGCGCCAATCCCAGCCGCCGGCGGGGGTGCCCCTCGTGGTGGGAGAACACCACGACATCACTTTCAGTCACGCTGAGTGCATCGGCGACCACCGCTAGCCGGTCCGGCCCGGACTGGCCGTCCACCTCGGCAGCGGTACCGACGCGGCGGCGCGAATAGATCAGCCGAGCGGCGCCGGGCGAGACCATGATGGTGTCGGTCGCCAGCCCGAGGATCCCGCGCGCCTGCAACTCGAACCCCGAGAGCCGCTGGGTGCGCAACGTCAGCAGGTTGGCGTCATAGGGGCGCACATTGACCCCGGCGAAATACACCTCGTCGCCGTATACCAGGAGCTCCACCCCGAACAAGCCGCGTCCACCGAGCGCGCGAGCCACCCGCGCGGCGATCGACTTGGCCGCACCCAGCGCCACGGCGTTCATCGGGTGCGGTTGCCAGAACTCCACCGTCAGTTGCCCATTGGGCTCCTCGACACTGCGGTGGCCGATGGGTGCGCAGAAGTCCAGCGCCGGCCCGTCCGGACCGTCCCGATGCACAGCCAGCAGAGTGACCTCGCTGTCAAACTCCACCATGGTCTCGGCCAGCACCCGCGGCGGTGTCTCCGACGCGCTGGCCGCCACCGCGCGCTGCCAGGCGGGTTCGATGTCGCTGTCGCGGACCATCACCGAACGGCCCTCGCCGAGCGAGCCGCCCACCGGTTTGACCGACATCGGGTAACCGGCCCGCTGGGCCACCTCCCGGAGTTCCTCCACCGACCCGGCGAACCAGAACGGTGCCGTAGGCAGCCCCAACTCCTCGGAGACCAGCCGCCGCAAGCCCTCGGGGTCTGCGGCCAACCGGGCTCCGCGGATACCGGGCACCAGTTGGGTGACGCCGGTGTCGGTGGCCGCGGTCAACGCGTCGGTTGCCACCACCTCGGAGGCGACCACCACGAATTTCGGCTGCAGCCACCGGATAGCCGCCGCCAGTTCGTCGTTGTCGCCGAGATCGACCACCACGGAGCGATCCACAATGCCGTGCAACGCGGCATCGGCGTAGCGGTCGACGGCGATCACCTCGGCGCCGAGGCGCTGCAGCGCCGTCACCAGCTCGCGGCTGAGATCACCCGACCCGAGCAATGCAACGCGGGTACGGCTGGGACCGTCGACGGGCAACCGCTCGGTCGCCAACTCCCCCGGCTCGCCGTTCACCGCCCCACCCTCCCCGCGCCACGGCAATGTTGCATGCTGCTCCAGGATAGGGGGAAAGCCGACCGGGATGCAGCGACCGCGCACGCCGCGCTGTCAGGGCCTGCATCGGCGGGATCGCGACGATGGCGACGCTGAATCTGGACTAGCGGTCCTGGCGCATCCGAATAGAGTCGATCCCATGAGTGCACTGACCTCACCGAAGACCTACACGGGCCTGGCCGCCTTCCAGGCCGCCGACGCGGTGTTGTGCGCCATCCCAGCGCCGTTCATCACCACCGCGCTCGACACCGTCGGATGCCCGCAAGAGATCAGGCCGGTGCTGCCGATCGTCAAAGCCGCCTCAGCGGTCGGCCTGCTATCGGCACACCGGTTTCCGGGACTGGCACGGCTGACAACCGCGGCGTTGACGTTGTATTTCGTCCTGGCGGTCGGCGCGCACATCCGGGTCCGCGACAGCATCGCCAACACCGTGCCCGCCGCGTCGTTTCTGGCCCTGTTCGCGTCGATGACGCTGCGCGGACCACAGCGCAGCGGTTAGGGCTAGTTAGGGCTGCCCCGGCAGCAGTCGCACCATCAGGCCCTGCGCCTCGGCCAGCACCGTGCCGTCGGTGTCGGTGAGTTCGGCACCGATGAATACCTTACGTCCCTCGGCCCGCTCGATCCGGGCGTGCACCAGCAGCGGGGTGTCGATCGGGGTGACCTTGCGGTAGTCGACGTGCAGGAACGCCGTGCGGCTGATCGGCCGGTTGGCCGCGTGCACCACCATCCCGAACATCCAGTCGAACAGCAGCGGCAGCACGCCACCATGCACTGCGAAGTTGCCGCCCACATGGAACCGGCTGAACGAGCCCGTCATCGACACACCGTCCGGCTCGAACCGGCTGACCCGCCACGGCGGTAGCAGCAGGCTGCCCATTCCCGGCAGTGACGGCGCCCGCCCGGCCGGGGCGACAGCCTGCGACGCCGGGAATTTCTCCAGCAGCCCCACCAGCGCGTCGACGCGGTCAGCGGCCTCATCCCAGGTGGCGTCGTCAGGGTCGGTCGACACCGCCAAGTCCTGCAGACGCCGCATCGTGGTGAGGAACCGTGCGAAGCCTGGGCTCGGGTCGACGACCGCGTAGTCCGGGAATCCACCGTGACTGGCGTAGTCCGGGTCGGTGGCCGTGTCGTCAGCGCCCGGGGACTGCCCCTCGCTCACGCGCCGGTGCCCCTCACCACGTCGCGTCGCACAATGGTCTGCTCCCGTCCGGGACCGACCCCGATGCACGAGACCTGCGCGCCGGCGATCTCCTCGAGCCGCGACACGTAGTCGCGCGCGTTGGCGGGCAAGTCCTCGAAGGTGCGGGCACCGGAGATGTCCTCCCACCAGCCCGGCAGTTCCTCGTAGACCGGCTCGGCGCGGGCGAACTCTTCCTGGGTCATGGGCAGCTCGTCGGTGCGTTTGCCGTCGACGGTGTAGCCGACGCAGACCGGCACGGTCTCCAGGCTGGAGAGCACGTCGAGCTTGGTCAGGAAGTAGTCGGTGATGCCGTTGACCCGGGTGGCGTAGCGCGCGATCACCGCATCGAACCAGCCGCAGCGCCGCTGACGCCCGGTGGTCACCCCGACCTCGCCGCCGGTCTTGGACAGGTATTCGCCGTTGGCGTCGAACAGTTCGGTGGGGAACGGTCCCGAACCCACCCGGGTGGTGTAGGCCTTCAGGATGCCCAGCACCGTGGTGATGCGGGTCGGGCCGACACCGGATCCCACTGCGGCGCCGCCCGCGGTCGGGTTGCTCGACGTCACGTAGGGGTAGGTGCCGTGGTCGACGTCGAGCAGGGTGCCCTGCGAGCCTTCCAGCAACACGTTCTCACCGCGGTCCAGCGCGGCGCCCAGCAGCAGCCCGGTGTCGGCGATGCGGTGTTTGAAGCCCTCGGCCTGCTCCAGCAGATCTTCGAGCACCTGCTGGGGCTCCAGCGCCTTGCGGTTGTAGATCTTGACCAGCACCTGGTTCTTGAAGTCCAGGGCGGCCTCGATCTTCTGGGCCAGCGACTCGTGGTCGAGCACATCGGCGACCCGAATCCCGATCCGGGCGATCTTGTCCTGGTAGCAGGGACCGATGCCGCGGCCAGTGGTGCCGATCTTCTTGCTGCCCATGTAGCGCTCGGTCACCTTGTCGATGGCCACGTGATAGGGCATCAGCAGATGCGCATCGGCGGAGATCAGCAGCCGCGAGGTGTCCACGTCACGGCGTTCCAGACCCTCCAGCTCGACCAGCAGCACCCCCGGATCGACCACGACACCGTTGCCGATGACGTTGGTGACGTGCGGCGACAAGATCCCCGACGGGATCAGGTGCAGCGCGAAGTTCTCCCCGGTGGGCAGGACCACCGTGTGGCCGGCGTTGTTGCCACCCTGGTAGCGCACCACCCACTGGACTCGTTCGCCGAGTAGGTCGGTCGCTTTACCTTTGCCCTCGTCGCCCCACTGGGCGCCGATGACGACGATTGCCGGCATGGAATTCTCGCTAACTGTCTTGGCTTACTGTGGTCCAGCCGGTGACTGAGCCTATCTGAAGAGATTCACAAGGAGCGTGTTGAACGCCACTAACGGCACGGAGAGCCTGCAGCTGCCGTCCGAAACCGTCGTCCTGCTGTTTGCCGGACGTCGTCTGCCGCGCCCCTTGCGAGGGCTACCCACAGTGCAATTCGGCGACGATACGAGCACCGATGACCCGAACGCCTTGGACGCCGCGATCGACCGCTACGGCCGGTTGGCCGTCGTCGGCGCGGACGCGGACCTGGCGCGAATACTGACCCGTCTGCTGCGCACCGACCGGCTCGACGTCGAGGTCGGGTACGTGCCGCAACGACGCACACCGGCCACCGCGGCCTACCGGCTGCCGGCCGGGTGGCGGGCCGCACGGCGGGCCCGGCGGGGTGCTGCTCAGCCGGTGCCGCTGGTCCGCGACGACGCCGGCACCGCACTGGTGGGTGTCGGCCGGTGGCTGCCGGTGGACGGCGCCGCGGTGCTGCACGGTGAGGGAATCGTCGACGACGCCGCCCTGTTCGACGGAGATGTGGCCGAGGTGCTGATCGAGCCGACGGGCACCGCGCCGGGAGTGCGCGCCGGTCTCCCGGGCCGGCGCGGCCGGGTACGACGCTGGGTGGCGGGCCGCGCCGCCCAGCTGGGCACCACCGGCGCGCTGGTGGTGCGCGACGGCGTCTACAGCAGCCGAACGGTGAAGCGGTCCACCTTTTATCGCCACATCGAGGACTGGCTGCTCGTGCGATGACGAGGCCGGCCGGAGGACCGCCGAGAGCGACCCGGCCGCACGGTGGCTAGCTTCTACTGGGTGAACGTGCATCCGCTGCGCGGGCAGGCGGTACGGCCCAGCCCGGTCTTCCTGGCACTGGTGGCCGTGACTGTCCTGGGCGGTGCGCTGGCGTGGCGGGCCGGTGAAGAGATCCGGCCGCTCGCCTACGCCGGGGTGTTCGTGTTCGTCATCGCTGGCTGGCTGGTCTCGCTGTGCCTACACGAGTTCGGCCACGCCTACACCGCCTGGCGGTTCGGTGACCACGGTGCAGAGATGCGCGGCTATCTGACCCTCAACCCGCTGCGCTACACCCATCCGGGCCTGTCCCTGGTGCTGCCGATGCTGTTCATCGTGCTCGGCGGCATCGGGCTGCCCGGCGGGGCGGTCTATGTGCAGACGTCGTTCATGACACCGCGGCGGCGCACCCTGGTCAGTCTGGCGGGTCCGGCCGCCAACCTGGTGCTGGCCGTGCTGTTGCTGGGTGCCACCCGCGCCCTGTATGACCCTGCGCATCCGGTGTTCTGGTCCGGGGTGGCGTTCTTGGGCTTCCTGGAGCTGACCGCGGTGGTACTGAACCTGCTGCCGGTCCCGGGACTCGACGGCTACGGCGCGCTGGAGCCGCACCTGAGCCCGGCGACCCGACGCGCCGTGGCGCCGTTCCAGCAGTGGGGCCTGCTGGTGCTGCTGATGTTGCTGCTGGCGTCGCCGATGCTGAACCAGAAGTTCTTCTCGCTGGTGTTGTGGTTCTTCGACCTGTTCGATGTGCCGCGCCTGCTGGTGTCGTGGGGTTTGAGCCTGACCCAGTTCTGGAATTCCTGGTTCTGAGTTCCCCGCCCGGTGTGAACCCGACTTCACGCCCAACAGCGGGCCAGTCCGCCTATATTCACCTCCCATGGGCGCCGGTCACGATCACCGTCACACCGACTCCCGGCTGTCTCGAATGGTCCTCGGCGCCGCCATCCTGAGCGCGTTCTTCGTCATCGAACTGACCACGGCGATCACCATCAACTCGATGGCCCTGCTGGCCGACGCAGGCCATCTTCTGACCGATCTGGCCGCCCTGTTCATGGGGGCGGCCGCGGTGATGTTGACCCGGCGCGGCAGCACGTCACCGTCGCGCACCTACGGCTGGCACCGCGCCGAGGTGTTCACCGCGGTCGCCAATGCGGTGCTGCTGATCGGGGTGGCGACGTTCATCCTCACCGAGGCGATCCGCCGCATCGGCACCGCACCGGACGTACCCGGGGTGCCGATGATCGTGGTCGCCCTGGCCGGAATCACCGTCAATGTCGGCGTCGCGTGGGTGCTGCGATCGCACTCGACCGAGAGTCTGGCGGTGCGCGGCGCCTACATGGAGGTGGTCGCCGACACCGTCGGCAGCGTGGGCGTGCTGATCGCCGGCGTGGTCACCATCACCACCGGCTGGCCCTACGCCGACGTAGTGGTCGCGGTCTTCGTCGCGCTATGGGTGCTGCCCCGGGCGTTCGCACTGGCCGGCGCGGCCCTGCGGATCCTGTCCGAGGCCTCCCCCAGCCACATCGATGTCGCCGAGCTGCGCGCGGCGCTCGCCGCCGTCGACGGCGTCACCGACGTGCATGACCTGCACGTCTGGACGTTGGTGCCCGGCCAGGACATGGCCACCGCCCACCTGGGCACCAGCGCCGACGCCGGCCGCGTATTGGCCGACGCCCGGGCCGTGCTGGCCGCCCGCGGGCTTACCCACGCCACCGTGCAGGTGGAGCCTGCCGGGCAGGGTGGTCGTTGCCCACTCGGGTGATGCCCTAGGTGTTCTCGACGGGTACGCCGTGGGTCAGCTCAGCCCCAGCGCAGTGCGAGCGCCGGGATCGCAGTCGTCGAGCAGAGCCAGGCAGCGCGTCTGTTCGTCGGTCTCCCCGATGGTGGTGGCGGCACGCGCCAGCGCGGCCACACACCGCAAGAAGCCACGGTTGGGTTCATGCGCGTACGGCACCGGGCCGTAGCCCTTCCAGCCGTTGCGGCGCAGCTGGTCCAGGCCCCGGTGGTAGCCGGTGCGCGCGTAGGCGTAGGCGGTGACCGCCCTGTCCTCGGCGAACGCCGCTTCGGCCAGCGCCGCCCATGCCACCGAGGCAGCCGGATGCGCGGCCGCGACGAGCTCGGGGTTCTGGTTGGCCCGCAGGGCGGCCTCGGCGTCGGGGTCGCCGGGCAGCAAGATCGGATCGGGGCGCAGGAGATCACCGGTGAGAGTCACATCGTTCATTGTGCCGTGCCGTCCATGGCCAGCCACTCCGGCGATCGGCAGGCTCGCTCAGTAAACTAGCGCCAGCCGATCCGAATCAGCCGGCGGACATTGGAGGATCAGCCACTCATGCCGAACCCACCGGAACCGGACAACAGTGAGCCGACCGACGACGAAGCCAGCGCTCCCACTGAGCAGCCCGACGGCGACGAGACCGCGACGGCCATCCTGGCGGAGACACCGGCCGAAGCCGACGCCGTCACCGAGGTGATCACCACCGAGGCCACGCCCACCGAACCCGGTCCCGACGGGTCACCGGAACGCCGCTTCACCGCACCCGGATTCGACGCCGGGCACACCGAGGTCATCCCGTCGATGGGCGATGCCGAAACCGAAGTGATCGCCCAGCAAGGCGATGAGACGGGAAAGGCGATACCGCAACAGATCCCGGCGCGGGTCGGCGGCAAACTGCCGTCGACCGTCTCGCGCAGCTGGGGCTGGGTGATGGCGGTGATCCTGATCATCATGGCGCTCGCGGTCATCGCGGTGCTGGGCACGCTGTGGCTGACCCGCGACACTCGCCAGGCCGCCTCGCAAGAAGAACATGTGCGCACCACGATCCAGAACTTCGACATCGCCATGCAGAACGGTGACCTGGCCGCACTGCGCAGCCTCACCTGCGGCGACATCCGCGACCGCTACGTCAACTACGACCAAAAGGCTTGGGACGACACCCACCGCCGAATCGCGGCGGCCAAGCAGTACCCGGTGGTCGCCAGCATCGACGAGGTTGTCGTCAACGACGGCCAGGCCGAGGCCAATGTCACCGCTTTCATGGCCTACGAACCGCGGGTCCGCTCCACTCGTAGCTTCGACCTGCAGTTCCGCGACGACCAGTGGAAGATCTGCCAGTCACACGGGAGCTAGCAACGCCCATCGACTCTGCGCCCCGGCGGGGCCGGCTCGAACCGCCCCGCCGTGAACGCGCCGAGTCAGCGACTCAGGCCAGGCTCTTGCCGGCGCTGTGCAGGTCGTTGCAGGCCTCGATGACCCGCTCGGTCATTGCGGCCTCGGCCTTCTTGAGGTAGCTGCGCGGGTCGTAGGTCTTCTTGTTGCCGACCTCGCCGTCGATCTTGAGCACCCCGTCGTAGTTGGTGAACATGTGCGCGGCGATCGGGCGGGTGAACGCGTACTGGGTGTCGGTGTCGACGTTCATCTTCACCACACCGTGCTGCAACGCCTCTTCGATCTCGGACTTCAGCGAACCCGAGCCGCCGTGGAAGACGAAGTTGAACGGCTTGGAGCCGGCCGCCAGACCCAGCTTCGCCGCCGCCACCTTCTGACCCTCGCCCAGGATGTCGGGGCGCAGTTTGACGTTGCCGGGCTTGTAGACGCCGTGCACGTTGCCGAAGGTGGCGGCCAGCAGGTACTCGCCGTGGTCGCCGACCCCGAGGGCGTCGATGGTCTTCTCGAAGTCCTCGGGGGTGGTGTAGAGCTTCTCGTTGATCTCGGCTTCCACCCCGTCCTCTTCGCCGCCGACCACGCCGATCTCGATCTCCAGGATGATCTTGGCGGCCGCCGCCTTGGCCAGCAGCTCCTTGGCGATTTCCAGGTTCTCGTCGATCGGCACCGCCGAGCCGTCCCACATGTGCGACTGGAACAGCGGGTTCTCGCCGGCCTTGACCCGCTCAGCCGAGATCGCCAGCAGCGGCCGCACGAAGCCGTCCAGCTTGTCCTTCGGGCAGTGGTCGGTGTGCAGGGCCACGTTGATCGGGTACTTGGCGGCGATCACGTGGGTGAACTCGGCCAGTGCCACCGCGCCGGTCACCATGTCCTTGACGCCCAGGCCGGAGCCGAACTCGGCGCCGCCGGTGGAGAACTGGATGATGCCATCGCTGCCGGCGTCGGCGAAGCCCTTGATCGCGGCGTTGATGGTCTCCGATGACGTGCAGTTGATCGCCGGGAACGCGTACGCATTCTGCTTAGCGCGGCCCAGCATCTCGGCGTAGACCTCGGGGGTGGCGATGGGCATGGGAACTCTCTCCTCTTGGCTGACCGAACCTGCCCCCGAGTATCTCAGGGGCGGTTTCACCGGTACCCCCCGGTATGTTGGTGCGTCATGAGCACCACCGTGGTCGCGATGCCCGGCCTGCTGGACCCGATGTACTGGCTCGGTTCCGGGGGCATCTTCCACGGCGCCGTACTCCCGGCCATCCTGGTGGTGGTCTTCATCGAGACCGGTCTGCTGTTCCCCCTGCTGCCGGGTGAATCACTGCTGTTCACCGGTGGTCTGCTGGCCGCCAAGGGGCTGGCTCCCGACATCTGGATTTTGGCGCCCGCAGTCGCTGTGGTGGCGGTGCTGGGCGATCAGTGCGGCTACTTCATCGGCCGGCGGATCGGGCCGGCGCTGTTCAAGAAGGAAGATTCCCGCTTCTTCAAGAAGCACTACGTGACCGAGTCGCACGCGTTCTTCGAGAAGTACGGGCCGTGGGCGATCATCCTGGCCCGGTTCGCGCCGTTCGTCCGGACGTTCGTGCCGGTGGTCGCGGGTGTCTCCTACATGCGCTACCCGGTGTATCTGGCGTTCGACATCGTCGGCGGCATCCTGTGGGGCGCCGGCGTGACGACGCTGGGTTACTTTCTGGGCAACGTGCCGTTCGTCCACGAGAACCTGGAAAAGATCATCCTGGTGATCCTGTTCGTCTCGATGATCCCGGCGTTCATCGCCACGGCGAAGGCCTACCGCAGCCGCCGCGGCGGCGGAGCACCCGCGGACGCCACCGCTGACTCGGCCCTCACGGCGCAACAGCCCGAGTAGACCGGGCGCTCAGGGCAGAGTCACCGGGCCGGTGCGGCGGCCGCGACACAGTGCGCGGCCTCCATCAGCATCCAGCCGCCCAACTGCACCGACAGGTCACGTTCGGGGATCTCGGATTCGCGCACCGCACCGGCAATGGAGGTGGCCACGACGCCATCGGCCCGGGGCAGCTCCGCGGGCTGGTCCCAGAACGCCCCGAACAACGGCAGCCCGTCGACCGATTGCCGGTAATCCCACGCCGATTTCGCCGATGACAGCACCAACCCGCCGGCGGTGTCGCGTGCCTCGGCGTCGGCGGCGGACTCCTCCGGCAGCGCGGTGGCGACCAGTGCCAGGTAGCGGGCGGTGATCCCGGCGAACAGCCCGCCGTCGCCGCCGCCGGCGCCCTTGATCACCCCGCCCGGGGCCATCCGCTTGCTCACCGCGGCCACCAGCCGGCGCACCCGGGCGGCGTGGCGCGGGTCCCCGGTGCGCACCGCCAACTCGGTCTCGAGCCCGAGCACCACGCCCTGGCAGTAGGTGTACTCGGCACGCACCAGCGAACCCTCCCTGATGCCGTCGAACACCAGGTCGGTGTCCGGGTCGATCAGGGTCGCTTCGATCCAGTCGCCCATTTGCTGGGCACGCTCCAGCCACCCGGGTTCGCGGGCCAGAAATATCCCGGCCGGGCCGTTGGCGGGGGCGTTGAAGAAGGGGGCGGTGAACTGTTCGTCCTTGCGCCATGGAATGCCACCGCCGGCTTCGGGCATCCATGATTCGGTCAGCTCGCGAGTCAGGGTGCCCAAGGCGCGGTGTCGGTCGACACCGGTGACTGTGGCTGCGCGTTGGATCGCCAGTGCCAGCCAGGCCATGTCGTCGTAGTAGGCGTTGGTCCAGCGGCCCACGTTGCGCAGCCGGTGGGTGCGGATCTGCCGTTTGATCCGTGTCACCCGTTCGGGTTGTGGATCCCGCAGCTGGGCATCGACCAGGCAGTCGATCAGGTGGGCCTGCCACCAGTAGTGCCAGTGTGGGGCGCGCCGGATCGGCGGCCAGGCGACCACGCCGAGCTGGGTGCCCGGCAGATGCCAGAGCGACTTGAGGTGTCTCGCGCTGACGGCAGCCTCGGCGCTCTCGGCCCGATTTGCCCAGAGGAGATCCATGGGGTCCATGGCCCTAGATCTTGCCGCATAAGCCGAACGCGCAACTTTCCCGCGGATCGGCCGCGGGAAAGTTGCGCATCGCTCGGCGGTCGGCGGTCAGAACGGCAGCTCGACACCGGCCCCATCACTGAGCTGGCTGACGATGTCGAGAATCCACTGAACGCCCGGCGAATTCTCCAGGATGTCTATCACCTCATCCATCGAATTGGTCAGCGTCTCCTCCGTCGACGTCAACCAGTTCATCATCGATTCCCCGGCGAGGTTAGCCAGCAGATCGAGCTGGCTGCCCGCCTCGGGGAAGAGATCGTCGAGGCTGATGGTGCCGTCGACAACCGCATTGATCGCCCCCGGTACGACCGCGTAGATCCCCATCAGCTCCCACGTGAGCATGCCGCCGGCATAGCCCGATGCGAGCTCCAGCAGAGAGTTGAGCTGGTCGCCGTCCTCGGCCGAGATCCCCAGCAAGCCGTACACCCAGCCGAGGTCGATGTCCGCCATCGGGCCGAAAAGAATGTTGGGGTCGTTGCCGATGGACTCAAAGAATCCCGCGAACCAGGGCAGGGGGTCCCAGCCGGGGGCGAGGATATCGGTGAACAGGTCATAGCGGTCGGAAACCCAGTCCGCCAGTCCCGAGATCCCGGCAAAGGACAGGAAGGGCTCGAGCCAGCCGGCCCACTCGACCGCGGTTTGGCCGTACGACAGGGTCGTCGCGGTCAGATCGTCGGCGTAGGCCTGCGCCAACACGGCGGAGTCGAACATCTCCCAACCGTCGGGGGTAAGGAACTCGACGTCCGTCCAGCCCAGGCTGGTCAGCGCGACTCCGGCGCCGACGGTGTGCGCCGCCGCGCCGGGCACCGCCCCGGGAGCGGTGATGACCGCGCTGGCAGCTACCAAAGCGACACCCATGGTGGCGCAGGGACGCAAACTCTCACGTATTTTCATAGCAAACCTCATTCCTGGCCGAATCTGGCAACCGGTACGCTAACTCGTTCCTTAACGGCGCCGATACAGGGAAATCCCTGGAATTCGTCCCGAATTACCCTGTTGGGACTGGGTTTTTACCGGTGATCGCTCGCGCAAAGCGTGAACAGAGAGCGGTCCGGCATGACGAAACCCCGTCAATCCACTCAGCAGAGCCGGAATGAAACATATAGTTATCCAACATATTTACTGAGGTTGGCTTGAAGGTAGCTGTCACCACGCTTGGTCGAGGTGACCATGCCGGCTGATCCAGGCATGCATCACAATCCCGGCGGCCACCCCGACGTTTATGCTGCGGGTGGAGCCGAATTGAGCGATCGACACCGTCAGCTCCGCGCCGGCCCGGGCTTCGTCGCTGATACCGAGACCTTCGCTGCCGAACACCAGCAGGCAGTCGACGGGCAGCGTGGTCTGCTCCAGACGCACCGCCCCTGCCACGTTGTCCACCGCGACGACGGTGAGTCCCTGCCGGGCGGCGAAATCCAGGAGATCAGTGGCGGTTTCGTGATGCAGCAGTCGCTGATAGCGGTCGGTGACCATGGCGCCGCGCCGATTCCACCGGCGCCGACCAACGATGTGCACGGTGTGCACGGCGAACGCGTTGGCGGTGCGCACCACCGAGCCGATGTTGGCATCGTGGCCGAAGTTCTCGATCGCGATGTGCAACCGGTGCCGCCGGCGATCGATATCGGCGACGATCGCCTCTCGGGTCCAGTAGCGGTAGGCGTCGACGACGTTGCGACGGTCTCCCTCGCGCAGCAGCTCCGGGTCGTAGCGGGAGTCGTTCGGCGGGGGTCCCGGCCAGGGGCCGACGCCGTTGGCCGGTGCGAACCACTCGGTGGGGCCCGGCGGTTCAGCGAGGCTCGACGGAGGAGAGGCGAAACTGGGACCGCCGCATGAAACCGGCGGTTCAGTCAGACTCGACGGAGGAGAGGCGAAGTTGGGACCGCCGCATGAATCGGGATGGTCCGACGACTCGGTCACGAGATGGTCCACACGGCTGCATGCGTGCCCGCCACCGACACCGTCGGATACAGCAGCGCGGCGTTGATCTCCCCGTGCGTGCACAGCGAGGTCGGCACGTGCACCGAGTTCAGCGACGCCTCCGGCAGGATCAACACCGACGATCCCGCCGCGACGCAGTCCGCGCCCAGTCCAGGTATCGGCGTCGAGGGTCCGGCGATCAACATCAGCGGTCCGCCACGGGCTTTGGCGTCGTCGCGGTACTGCGAGGCGACCGCGTCGACCGACAGGTTAAGCACCATGGAGCCGGCGCCGGTGAACGCTTTCGGGTCGCCGAGGGCCGTCGGCGCCAGCGGCACGCCGTCGGCCCGGTAGGCCGCCACGCCTTGGGTGGTGAGCTGCAGACCGGTGTCGCCCGGATTGACCGGCGCCAGCCCCACCGGGAACGCCGCGGGGTAGGCCACCGTGGTGTCCTTGATCCGGTCGGCCGGCGAGTAGACATACATCCCGCGCAGCGCGCTGCGCTCCTTGAGCGGACCCAAACAGACGGTCCCGTTGAGCTGGTCGGGTTCCTTGGCCGACAGCGGCGTCGGCACCAATTCCCCCAGCAGCCGGCAGCTGCCCAGCCCGGTGGCCTCGATCGGGTGCGCCGGGGTGCCGTACACCCCGAACCGCAGTTCACCGGCGGCGGCGTGCGGGGCATCGGCATCGGCGACCCGGGCCTTGACGTCGACCAGCGCGTAGTCGACTTCCCACCGCAGGTTGGACAGGGTCATCTCCCAGCCCAGGATGGTGCGAGCCGAACCGATCGGGGCGCTGTGGGCACCGTAGGGGCCGGCCGTGCCGGAACCCGAGCAGGCCGCGGCACAGGCGACGGCCAACGCTGATGTCAGCGCGATCAGACTCCGCACAACCGTCCTCGGAGAGTTCAGTCCAGGCCCAGCTCGGCCAGGCCGAGCACACTGCGATACGGCACGCCTTCGGCCTCGATGGCCTCGGCCGCGCCGGTGGCACGGTCTACCACGGTGGCCACACCGACCACCTTGCCGCCCGCCTCACGCACCGCGCGCACCGCGGTCAGCGCCGACCCACCGGTGGTGCTGGTGTCCTCCACCACCAGAACCGGTTGGCCGGCCACGTCGAACCCTTCGATAAGGCGTTGCATGCCATGCGCTTTCACTGACTTGCGCACCACGAATGCGTCGATCGGGCGACCCGGAGCGTGCATAACGGCGGTCGCCACCGGGTCTGCGCCCAGGGTCAGGCCGCCCACGGCCGCGTAGTCCCAGTCGTCGGTGAGTTCGCGGACCAATCGCCCGATCAGGGCGCCGGCGCGGTGGTGCAGGGTGGAACGGCGAAGGTCGACGTAGTAGTCGGCTTCGGCCCCGGAGGACAGCGTCACACGGCCGTGCACCACCGACAGCTCGCGCACCAGCGCGGCGAGCTCATCGCGTTCGTCGTTGTTAAGTGCGGCCACGGCCCCTCCCGAATGTGTTGGTCAGCGTGCGCGACAGCCCGCGCGGAATCAGCCGACTGACGGCTGTCAATGCCTTGTATTGCAGGCCCGGAACGCTGACCACCTCGCCGCGGGCGATGTCGGCCAAACTGGCCGCGACCACATCGTCGACCTCCATCCACATGAAGGATGGCAGCGTGGCCATATCGATTCCGGCGCGCTCGTGGAACTCGGTGTGGACGTATCCCGGGCAGACCACGTGGATGCCGACGCCGGTGCCGTGCAGTCCGCCTGCCAGACCTTCGGTGAACGACACCACCCAGGCCTTGGACGCCGAGTAGGTCGAACCGCGTCCGGACAGCAGCCCGGCGACGCTGGCGATATTGATGACGGTGCCGGCACCCGCCTCGATCATCGCGGGCAGCGCGGCGCGGGTCAGTTGCATCACCGCGGTGACATTGACGTCCAGTTGCGACTGCAGCAGGGCCGGGTCGGCGGTCCAGAACTCCCCGGACGTGCCGAACCCGGCGTTGTTGACCAGTACCCGCACCCCGGCGCGCAGCCGCTCGGCAACTTTGGCGCGGCCGGCAGCGTCGGCCAGGTCGGCTGGTAGCACCTCGACGGCACCGCCGTGGCTGCCCCGCAGTTCGGTTGCCAGCGCTTCCAGGCGTTCGACGTCGCGGGAGACCAGGACCAGGTCATAGCCATCGGCGGCGTAGCGGCGGGCATAGCCGGCGCCCAGCCCGGAGGTGGGCCCGGTCACCACAGCAACGGGGCGAGACATGACGGACAGCCTAACGAGGCTGTCAGCGCTGATAGTGCGCGGTCTGGCGACCGTTGCGACCGCCGGGCGCGTGCAGCACGTCCGAGGAGCTCTCCCGGCTGGTCCGGCGGCGCTGCTGCGGTTCGGCAGCCGAGGGGGCGTTGCCCGGTGCCGGCGCGGCTGCTCGCGACGCCGGCGGGAGCTGCGCGGACTCGTTCTCGTCCCCGCCCTCAGCAGCGCCCGAGGACCCGAGCGGACGGCTGGGTTGCCCGTTGCGGCGGCCGGTTGCGGCGGCTCCGGCTTCGGCGGACTGACGCCGTGGGCTCGGCGGCAGCACCCGCAGCAGGTCGTTGAATTGGCGAACGCTGCGCAGGCCCTCATCCCACTGGGCGCGGGTGCTGGTGATGGGCATGCTCACCAGGGTCCAGTTCGCCTCGTTCCACATAACCTCGGCACAGTCCGGAGCGGTGTGGGCGAACGTGACCATCCGCCGGTCGCAGGCTCGGCGCGCCGCGTCGAGATTGGTGGAGTACACCATCCGTGGGCCGATCGCTCCGAGCAGCCAGATGTCGTTCTCCCGCGGTTCTTTGAGACCCTTGAGCCGCACGTCGACGACGACGTTGGTGCTGACCTTGCGGTGCAGGGCGATCACGGTCGCCACTTCGTCCAGGTCAAAGATGTAGACGGCCTCGCCGCGGATCTGGCCGAGCACCACGTTGCGCACCGGCGCCTCGCCCACCGTCGACATCACGCCGCGCTTCCAGCGGTGGAGGATCTCGGCGGATTCCGGCTCGAAGTCGAAACCGTGCGAACGGGCCCAGGACTTACGGCGCCGGCTACGGCCGCGCCGCTGGTCGATGTCCACGTACAGCAATACGGCCGCGCCGACGAAACACAGCGCGGACAGCGTGAACCAGAGCGGGACCATTGGGCCTAGCGTATCTGTTCTCGGCCGGGACTGACGAACGTCCTCAGGTCACAACCCGGTATCACCGCGGCGTTAGGGCGTCACGACCTTGTTCGCAACGATGTGCATGGAGCCGTTGCCGGCCGTCGAGACGTACACCTGGTTCTGCTGGAACAGCCAGTTGCCGGTGTTCATCGAGGTGCCGGACACGATCGTCGGGCTATTGGCGGAGGTCGGATCGACCGTGTAGTCGTAGAGCAGCGTACCGCCCTTGGTGGGGTCGCCCGTGTACACGCTGACCTGCTGGCCGGCGGCCAGAACCTCCCCCGCGCTTCCGTTCGTCAGGCTTACCGGGATCGTCCCGTTCACCCCACCGGAATCCATGACCGATCCGACCTGGGTGGCCGTTTTGCCGCCGTCGAAGGACACATACAGCGTCGAGTCCGGCGAGCCGTCGACGGTGACTCCGCCGGTCAGCGGGTCGGCGCCGAAGGTCAGGGTGCCGTCCTTCTGGTCGATCAGTACACCGTCGCCGAGAGCACCCGGCAGCGCTGTGGTCGGGATGCTGTCAGGGGTCGGCCCGGCTGCGTTCGCCCCGATGCCTAAGACGCCGTCGGCGTTATCGCCGAGGTAGGAGCTGATATTCCACCCGGTGAACAGTGCCGACATACTGACCGGGAAGGCGAACAACACGGCATCGACATCGGTCGTACCGGTGGTGACGGTGGCGCCGGCGGCGTCGGTGAACGTGACCGTGGTGGGCAGTTCCGCGTAGACGTAGTCCACCGAATTGCCGAACTGACCGATGTTGATGCTGGTGGGCAGGCCGGTGATCCCGAACGGGTTGATGTCCCAGATCGGCATGACCAGACCAGCCGAGCCGGTGTCGACCAGCACTGACGACTCCGGTCCGCCACCCACCGAGACGTTCACCACCGGTTCGGTGCCGCTGCTGACCTCCAGCGGGACCGTGAAGGTGTCCGCGGTGGTGGCGTCCGGGCCGAACGCGGCAGCGCTGCCGGCCACGCTCGCATCGGCGGCCCCACCGAAGATCCACTGGTCAAGCTCGTTGATCGGGGTGTAGACGAGGCTCTGGTACCAGCTGTCGAACATGGTGTCCAGCGAGGACAGCGCGAAGCCCGGACCGGTGTCGGCAGCGATGCCGGGGTCGAACCCGCTGAGGGCGTCGATGATGGGTTGCAGCAGGTCATCGATGTCGGCGTGTGCTGTCGGCACGGGAGCTCCCAGCGCGAGAAACGCCCCGACCGCCGTGGTCACGCCGATCATGCGTCGACGAGCTGCCATCTCCGAAACCTCCCGCGTGAGGTCACGGACACCCGCTGAGCCGTAACCAACCGGGGTCAGCTAAACCACCCAGGGGCGTAGAACACCAGGGGTTTCAGCCAAGAAAGCGCCAAAAAACGCTTGGCCGGCAGACGGGCTCCCGGCCACTACCTCATCACGGTTGAATGATGGGGGTGCCACCCACGATGGTCTGCCCGACGCCATCCGGGCTGTACGAGATGTAGACCGGCTCTTGGGCGAACAGCCAGTTGCCGGTGTTCATACCGCCGCTGGCGATCACGGTCGGGCTGCGCACCTCGCCGGGCTGCGTGCCCACCGTGTAGGAGTACAGCGGAGTTCCGTCCTTGGTGAACACCTCAATGGTCGTCCCGCTGGGCAGCTGTCCGTTGGCGGTCGGGCTGACGCCGGCAGCGCTGAGCACCGAGGTCGGCATGGTGCCGTACACGCCGCCGGAGTCGATCACCGCCCTGACCGTCGAGGGCGCCTCGCCGTTGATGCTCACCTTCAGATCACTGGTGGGGAGTGTCCACGGCGCCCCCTGGATAACCGTTCCGCCCTCCAGCGGGTTGTCCCCGAAGACCAATCTGCCGCCCGGCTGGTCGATCAGCACGCCGTTGCCCAGAGTGCCCGGCAGGTCGGCGGTCGGAATGTGGTCGGGAGTGGGTCCGAGCGCGTTCGGTCCGATCCCCAAGATGCCGGTGGAGGAACCGGCCAGGTAGTCGTAGATGGACCAGGAGCCGAAGGGATTGAGGTCCGTCGGGAAGGCGAACAGCACCGCATCCACCGTGGTGTCGGCGGTCAGCGTGTCCCCGTCCACGCCGGTGAAGGTCACCGTGGTGGGCAGCTCTAAATAGAAGTAGTTCAGCGCGCCGCCGAACTGACCGATGTTGAAACCGGTCGGCAGACCGGTGATGCCGAACGGGTTGATGTTCCAGATCGGGATGACCAGTCCGGCAGCACCGGTGTCGACCAGCACCTCGGTCTGCGCGCCGCCGCCCACCGAGACATTGATCACCGGTTGGGTGTTGAGATTGACCTCCATCGGGACGGTGAAACTGTCCGGCAGATTGGCACTGTCCGGGCCGTACGCGACGGCACTGCCGGGCAGGCTCTCACCGAACAGCCATGGCGCGATGCTGTTGAGGGGGTTGTAGATGAGGTCCTGGTACCAGCCGTTGAACAGGGTGTCCAACGAGGACAGCGCCGCACCCGGATCGGTGTCGGCGGCGATGCCCGGGTCGACCCAACTGATCGCGTCGATGAGGGGCTCGAACAGGTCGTCCCAGTCAGCCTGAGCGGCCGGGGCGGGCGCGCCCAGCGCCAGGACCGCACCGACGGCCCCTACGGCGCCCACCAGGCGATGGCGACGAGCTGACATGACTACCCCTCCGGATGAATAACGGTGCAGGAATACACCGGAATTTCTCAGTAAGGGCCAGGCTAACCGATCAGCTTCAACACCGCATCCGCAAAGGAGCGCCGGCCGACGACAAGGCCCCCCGGAACTGCTTCCGAGGGGCCTTGCCGTGAGGGAAGTCTCAGCCCAGGACCAGCGACTCGCCGTCCGCGCTGATGTTGACCGGCACGATGTCACCGTCGTGCACCTCGCCAGCCAGCAGCATCTTGGCCAACTGGTCGCCGATGGCCTGTTGAATCAGCCGGCGCAGTGGACGCGCTCCGTAGACCGGGTCGAATCCGCGGTCAGCCAGCCACTTCTTGGCCTCCAACGACACCTCGATGGTCAGCCGCCGCTGCGCCAGCCGCTTGGCCAACTGCTGCAGCTGGATGTCGACGATCCGCACCAGCTCCTCAGGATTGAGGCCCTCGAAGATCAGCACGTCGTCAAGCCGGTTGATGAACTCCGGCTTGAACGCCGCCCGCACCGCGGCCATCACCTGCTCCTCGGTGCCACCCGACCCCAGGTTGGAGGTCAGGATCAAGATCGTGTTGCGGAAGTCCACGGTGCGGCCCTGCCCGTCGGTGAGCCGGCCCTCGTCCAGGACCTGCAGCAGCACGTCGAACACGTCCGGGTGGGCCTTTTCCACCTCGTCGAAGAGCACCACGGTGTAGGGCCGGCGGCGCACCGCCTCGGTGAGCTGACCGCCTTGGTCGTAGCCGATGTAGCCCGGGGGCGCCCCGACCAGGCGGGCCACCGAGTGCTTCTCGCCGTACTCGCTCATGTCGATGCGGACCATGGCCCGTTCGTCGTCGAACAGGAAGTCGGCCAGCGCCTTGGCCAGCTCGGTCTTGCCGACCCCGGTCGGGCCGAGGAACAGGAACGAGCCGGTGGGCCGGTTGGGGTCGGCGACCCCGGCCCGGCTACGCCGCACCGCGTCGGAGACCGCGGAGACCGCATTGCGTTGCCCGACAACCCGTTTGCCCAGTTCGTCTTCCATCCGCAGCAGCTTGGCGGTCTCGCCCTCCATCATCCGGCCGGCCGGGATACCGGTCCAGGCACTGACCACGTCGGCGATGTCGTCGGGTCCGACCTCCTCCTTGAGCATCACGTCCTCGCGAGCCTGGGCGGTCGGCAGCGCGGCCTCGAGCTTCTTCTCCACCTCCGGGATGCGCCCGTAGCGCAGCTCGGCGGCCTTGGCCAGGTCGCCGTCGCGTTCGGCGCGGTCGGACTCACCGCGCAGCTCTTCCAGTTGCTCCTTGAGCTCACGGACGACGTCGATAGCGCCCTTCTCGTTCTGCCACCGGGTCGTCAGCTGTGCCAGCTTCTCCTTGTAGTCGGCCAGCTCGCTGCGTAGTTTCACCAGCCGTTCCTTGGAGGCGTCGTCTTCCTCCTTGGCCAGCGCCATCTCCTCGATCTCCAGCCGGCGCACCAGACGTTCTACCTCGTCGATCTCGACGGGCCGGGAGTCGATCTCCATCCGCAGCCGCGACGCGGACTCGTCGACCAGGTCGATCGCCTTGTCCGGCAGGAACCGGGCGGTGATGTAGCGGTCACTCAAGGTGGCCGCGGCGACCAGCGCCGAGTCGGTGATGCGCACCCCGTGGTGCACTTCATAGCGGTCCTTGAGGCCACGCAGGATGCCGATGGTGTCCTCCACCGACGGCTCCCCGACGTAGACCTGCTGGAAGCGGCGCTCCAGGGCGGCGTCCTTCTCGATGTACTTGCGGTACTCCTCGAGGGTGGTGGCACCAACCAGCCGCAGTTCACCACGCGCCAGCATCGGCTTGATCATGTTGCCGGCGTCCATCGCGCCTTCGCCGGTCGCGCCGGCGCCGACGATGGTGTGCAGTTCGTCGATGAACGTGATGATCTGTCCGGCGGAGTTCTTGATCTCGTCCAGGACGGCCTTGAGCCGTTCCTCGAACTCGCCGCGATACTTGGCACCCGCGACCATCGAACCCAGGTCCAAGCTGACGACGGTCTTGTCTCGCAGGCTGTCCGGGACGTCGCCGGCGACGATGCGCTGGGCCAGGCCCTCGACGATCGCGGTCTTGCCGACACCGGGCTCACCGATGAGCACCGGGTTGTTCTTGGTGCGCCGGCTCAAAACCTGCACCACCCGGCGGATCTCGGTGTCACGGCCGATCACCGGGTCCAGCTTGCCCTCGCGGGCACGCGCGGTCAGATCGGTGGAGTACTTCTCCAATGCCTGGTAGCTGGCCTCCGGGTCAGGGCTGGTGACCCGCGCACTGCCGCGCACCTTGACGAACGCCTCCCGCAGCGCCTGCGGCGACGCGCCGTGGCCGGTCAACAGCTTGGCGACGTCGGAGGCGCCGGTGGCCAAGCCGACCATCAGGTGCTCGGTGGAGACGTACTCGTCATCGAGTTCGGTGGCCAACTGCTGGGCGACGGTGATCGCGGCCAGCGAGTCGCGGGACAGCTGCGGCTGCGCGTTGGAGCTGGTCACCTGCGGCGCCAGCTCGATCAGGCGCTGCGCTTCGTCGCGGACAGTCGCCGGGTTCACACCGACCGCCTCCAGCAGCGGCGCGGCGATCCCGTCGTTCTGGGTCAGCAAGGCCTGCAGCAGATGGGCGGGCCGGATTTCGGGGTTGCCGGCGGCAGTAGCCGTCTGCAACGCCGCGGTCAGCGCTGCCTGGGTCTTGGTGGTCGGGTTGAACGAGTCCACGACACCTCCATTCGGGGTCAGAGCGGGCTACACGTGCCCGCCGAAAATGCTTGTCGTGTTGTCCAACGCCGTCAAGGTTGAGTCTGTTCCGCTCAAGTCATCTTTTTTGCGGAGCGGCATTCGGGCAACTGGAATCAACCGATTCCTCTATGCGACCGGGCGCGGGAACGTATCCTCAGGCGTCCCCACGATTCGGAGGTGCACATGAGTGGCGAACGGGCGCCACGGGTGTGGCGCGGCCAGACCCACGATGCCCGGTCCCAGGCACGTCGGGCTCAGCTGATTGAGGCAGGAATGGAGCTGCTGGGCACCGGGGGCACAGCCGGCGTCACGATGCGCGCGGCGTGCCGCGACGCCGGGCTCAGCCTTCGCTACTTCTACGAAAGCTTCAGTGACACAGACGAGCTGATCCTGGCCGTGTACGACAAGTGCAACGCCGAACTGCTTGCCACCATGGCCGGCGTCGCCGGCAAAGCGGCGCCGATCAGCGTGGCGCTCGACCGGGCGACAGCCTATTTCGAGGAAGATCCCCGTCGGCTGCGGATCCTGCTGCGGGAGCCGCAATCCAGCACCCTGCTGGCCGATCATCGCGCCGACGTTCTGCCCGGACTGCTGGGCGCACTGATCGGCCCATCCGGTGTCGCTGATTCGTCTGCGGTCACCGCAACACAAGCCATGAGTGCCAGCGCACTGTCTGGAGCCCTAACCACGCTGGTCCTAGACTGGGCCGACGGCCGTCTTCACGTGAGCCGTGCCGAGCTGGTGAAGTTCGCCGCCGGGCTGGTCCGGGCCGAGCTGAACTTGGCAAGCCCGTCACAGAGTTGACGGCTGGCACGAGCTGGCGCCGGAACGCGGGCGCGTCCACAGGTACAACGCGATCCAGGCGCCGTAGCCCAGCGCCATCCCCGCATACATCACGGCGGGATCGTCCTGCCCGTGCACGCTGAGGTAGAGCACCACACCGGCAAGCAGCGCCGGTAGCACTGCCGCACGACGCCGCAGCGCGAACGCCACCGTGACGAGCACGACCGATGCGGTCAGCAGCACCGGACTGAGCCGGTGCAGCACGTCGAGCAGTGCCGCGAACCACCCCCGGAATTCGCCGGTGGCATGCCCGGCGTGCCCCATGCCGGCGGCGGCCGACGCTCCGGCCCCGAGCGCCGCCAGGGCCGCCGGCAGGCAGCAGGCCAGCGTGCAGGTCAGCGCGGCAACGACTCCCGCGGCCCCGAACCGGCGTCCGGGGGGCCGGTCGCGACATTCTGACGTGGGTGACATGTCCGCCCTTCCTAGACACTTCCCGTTGAACCTATACCCCGTATGGGTATCTAGCAAGGGCGGCGCGCTGGGTGACCGGTCCGTGCCATCGCGTCGACTACGGTGCTGCTATGACGACCAGCCTGGCTTCGGTGTGGACCGCGTTGATCCCCCTCGCGCTGGTGGTGGCGCTCTCGCCGATCACCGTCATCCCTGCCGTGCTGGTGCTGCACACCGCGCGCCCACGCGAGACCGGGCTGGCCTTCCTGCTCGGTTGGCTGGTGGGCCTGGCGGCACTGACCGCCGCCTTCATCGCCGTATCCGGACTGCTGGGCGGCTTGCACACCACGCCGCCGGCCTGGGCGTCGTGGTTGCGGATTGTCGTGGGTGCGCTGCTGATCGCGTTCGGCGTCTACCGGTGGACGACCCGGCACGGACACGGCGAGATGCCGCGCTGGATGCGCTCATTCACCGCGATGTCCCCGCCGCGCGCTGGCCTGACGGCCGCTGCGCTGGCCGTGATCCGGCCAGAGGTGCTGTTCATGTGCGCAGCGGCCGGCCTGGCCATCGGCAGCGCCGGACTGCGTCGAGAGGACAGTTGGCCGGCGGCCATCTTCTTCGTCCTGCTCGCCGCATCCTCGGTCCTGATCCCGATTCTCGGCTACCTGGCGGCCAGCGACCGACTGGATCCAGCGCTGAACCGGCTCAAGGACTGGATGGAGCAGCAGCACGCCGCGCTCGTCGCCGTCATCTTGGTCCTCATCGGTGCAATGGTGGTCTACAACGGGATTCACGCGCTATAGCCGGCGTCGGCGCCGGCCAGCATTAAGATCGCGGCCGTGGGCTTGGACGATCGCGACGCGCTGCGCGTGCTGCACGGCGCATTCGCCGTGCCGTCCGACGGTTCCGGTGTCGTCGCCCGGTTCTTCACCCGATGGTTCGGCACCGACCCGTCGGTGCGTGACCTGTTCCCCGCCGACCTGACCACCCAGCGGGCCGCTTTCGCCCACGCCATGGCCTGGGCGCTCAGCGAATTCATCGCCCAACGGGCACAAGAACCCATAGCGCTTCTAGCCCAACTGGGCCGTGACCACCGCAAGTACGGTGTGACGCAACGTCATTACAACGTGATAGGCCAAGTGCTTCTGAGCACCCTGCGTGCGGAGCTGGCCGAAGACTGGACCGCAGCCGTCGACGACGCCGCCCGCGAGGCGCTGAATCTGATCGTCGGGGTGATGGGCGGCGCCGCCGATGCCGAAGAGGGCCCGGCGTGGTGGGACGGCACCGTCGTCGAGCACCTCCGGGTCTCCCGCGACATCGCCGTCGTCCGGATCCAGTTGGACCAACCGCTGCCCTATCACCCGGGGCAGTACGTCAAAGTCGAGGTGCCGCAGTGCCCACGGTCATGGCGCTACTTGAGCCCGAGTATGCCCGCCGACGAGACCGGGGCCATCGAGTTTCACGTCCGCGCGGTGCCCGCCGGTCTGGTCAGCACCGCGATCGTCAACGAAACCCGGCCCGGTGACCGGTGGCGACTGTCCAGCCCCCACGGCGGTCTGCACGTCGATCGCGACGCCGGAGACGTGCTGATGGTGGCCGGAAGTACCGGGTTGGCGCCGCTGCGCGCAATCATCATGGACCTGACCCGATGGGGCGTGAACCCGCGGGTGCACCTGTTCTTCGGTGGCCGCTATCCCTGCGAGCTCTACGACCAGCCCACTCTGTGGCAGATCGCCGCACACAACCCGTGGCTGTCGGTGACGCCGGTGTCGGAGTACGCGGGCGACCCGGAATGGGCCGCCGATTACCCCGACGTGACCCCGCCGCGGGGATTGCATCTGCGTCAGACCGGACGATTGGCGGAGGCGGTCACCCGCTACGGCAGCTGGGGCGACCGCCAGATTCTGGTCTGCGGTGGGCCGGAGATGACGCGGGCTACCGTGGCGGCGCTCATCGCCAAAGGAGCTCCCCCAGAACGCATTCAACACGACCCTCTGTCGGAGTGAGAAGTGACTGATCTCGAGTCCTGCGTGGTGATGGATCCGTCATCGTCGCTGACGGCGACCTTCGTTCCGGGCGCGGGCATGATCGGGACGTCGCTGTGCGACGACGGCGTGGAACTGCTCGGCCAGCGCCGGGGGGTGGCCGCCTACGTTGCCGAGCACAAGACCATGGGCCTTCCGCTGTTATATCCGTGGGCGAATCGCTTGAGCGGCAACAGCTACCAGGTGGGTGCCACGGAGGTAGCGCTCACGCCGGGGGTCGGCGGGGTGCACGCCGACGAATACGGCGCCCCCATCCACGGCACCCTGGCCGGGGATCCCGGTTGGCGGGTGAGCGCGCGATCGGCGTCGGCGTTGACCGCGGAACTGGACTTCGGGGCCCGCCCGGACCTGCTGGCGACGTTCCCGTTCCCGCACCTGTTGGAGCTGGCCATCACCCTGGCGGATCGCACCTTGACGGTGCGCACCACGGTCACCGCAACCAGCGAGACAGCGGTGCCGCTGTGCTTCGGCTTCCACCCCTACCTACACATTCCCGGCGTACCCAGGACGCAGTGGCTCATCGAGACACCGGCGATGCGGTCCCGGATCGTCGACGCACACAATCTCCCGACCGGTGCGCTCACGCCTCACCCGGTATCGACAGAGTTGTTGGGCGACACGGTGTTCGACCACGGGTTCGACGAGGTGGCACCTGGAGCGCTGTTCGCACTCTCCGGCGGCGGTCGACGCATCGAGGTGCGCTTCGACCAAGGCTATCCGGCGGCGCAGATCTACGCTCCGGCCACCGAAGACGTGGTGTGCTTCGAGCCCATGGCCGCACCTACCGACGCACTGCGCCGCGGCGGCTACGCGGTGGCCCGGTTGGGCCAGCCCGGCGTGGCCCAGTTCTCGATCCGTATCCGCTAGCGGCGCGGTTGCCAGACCACCACGGCGGTGCTCTTGGGCACCACCGCGATCTCGCGACGCTGGTTGGCGCGCAACCTGTCCAGCTCCGCCGCCATCTCCTTGACCCGCGACTGCAACGCCTCGACCTGGTTGGTCAGTTCGATGATTCGCTTGATGCCGGCGAGGTTGACCCCCTCGTCATGAGAAAGCCGCTGCACCTCGCGCAGCAGGTCGACGTCGCGTTCGGAGTAACGGCGTCCGCCACCCGAGCTGCGCTGCGGACTCACCAGCCCGATCCGGTCGTAGGTGCGCAGGGTCTGCGCGTGCATCCCGGCCAGCTCGGCGGCCACCGAGATCAGGAAGGTGCGCGAACTCTCCGAGGATTTGCTCATGACCGGTTCCCCGCCCATCCGGCCCGCGGGTCGAATCCGCTGGCCTGCTCCGCAGCCGCGTACGCCTCGAGCGCCTCTTGCGCCTGACCCTCCAGATTCGGTGGGACCGCGACCTTGACGGTGACCAGCAGGTCCCCGCTGCCGCCGCCGCGTTTGGGCACACCGCGCCCGCGAACCCGCAGAATCCGGCCGTCGGCGGTTCCCTTGGGCACCCGCACGCCGACTTTGCCGTCCAGCGTCGGGACCGAGAGCGTGGTGCCCAAAGCGAGCTCGGAGAAGCTCACCGGGATGGTGACCGTCAAGTCGTCCCCGTCGCGCCCGAAGACCTTGTCCGGACGCACCCGCACCGTCACGTAGAGGTCACCCGAGGGCGCGCCGCGCAGCCCGGCCTCACCCTGGCCCGCCAGCCGAATCCGTTGGCCGTCCTCGACACCGGGGGGAATGCGTACATTGATTGTGCGGGTCCGGGCTGCCCGTCCGGTTCCGTTGCACTCCGAACACGGGTGTTCGATGATCGATCCGCTGCCACGGCAGTCGGTACACGGTTCCGAGAACCCGAACGCACCCTGATTGCTGCTGATCACCCCGGATCCGTTGCAGGAGACGCAGACTCGGGGGCTGGTGCCCGGCCGGGCGCCACTGCCGTGACAGTTGGTGCACGGCGCGGCACTGGTCAGCCGCAGCGGCATCTCGACGCCCTTGGTGGCTTCCAGGAAGCTCAACTCGGAGTCGGTCTCCAGGTCGTTGCCGCGGCGCGGCCGGCTCGGGCGTTGCTGCGCACCGCGCCCGAACAGGCCGCCGAAGAGATCACCGATGTTGGCCCCACCGGTCTGGCCGGCAGCGCCGAACAGGTCGTTGAGGTTGAATTCGTTGCCGTCGCCGCCGGTGGAGAACCGGTCGAAGTTACCGCCGCCGAAGCCACCACCGCCGTTGAAGCGCCGCCCGAACCCGCCGCCTGCGAACAGCCGGCGGGTCTCGTCGTACTCCTTGCGCTTGGCTTCATCGGACAACACGCTGTAGGCCTCGGAGACCGCCTTGAAGCGGTCTGCGGCGGCCGGGTTGTTCGGGTTGCGATCCGGATGCAGCTCGGAGGCCAACTTGCGGTAGGCGCTCTTGATCTCTTTCTCGCTGGCGTCGGAGGAGACGCCCAACTCCTTATAGAAGTCCTTTTCGACCCATTCACGCTGAGCCATGACGCGTCACCTCCTTACCTGTCAATTCTCTTCAGCAGTGTCGCCGTCGACAACCGCTCCGTCGGAACCGGCTTCCGGGACGGTGTCGACCACGCCCACCATCGCGTGCCGCAGTACCTGCTCGCCGAGCTTGTAGCCCCGTCTCAGGACGGCGCCGATCACCGAGTGCGTCCCGTCGCCCTCATGCTGGACCGCCTCATGCAGCAACGGGTCGAATTCGTCGCCCTCGGCGCCGAACGACGTCAGTCCCATTCCGGTGAGCACACCGGTCAGCTTGTCCGCCACTGCCTTCAGCGGGCCCGCTTCCAAGTCGCCGTGGCTTCGGGCGCGGTCCAGGTCGTCGAGGATCCCGAGCAATTCGGTCACCACTGCGGCCTTGGCCCGGTCGGCGATACCTTGCTGATCGCGCAGCGTCCGCTTGCGGTAGTTGGCGAAGTCCGCCTGGACTCGCTGCAGGTCGGCGGTCAGCTCGGCGACCTGATCGGCCTGGTCCTCGCTGGCGGCCGGCTCCTCCGGCGCCGGCCCACTCGGGGCCGGCCCGGAGGAACTCTCCCGCACTTCACCGGTTTCCGGGTCGATGCGCCGCTTGTCGGTGACGGTGATGGTCTCCGGAGACGATTCGCGTGAGTGTTCTTCGCTCACTTGGTGTCTCCGTCGTCGACCACCTCTGCGTCCACGACGTCGTCGTCGCTAGCGGACCCGGCGCCTTCTGCTCCAGCGGCGGCCTGCTCAGCCTGGGTGGCCTCGTAGATCGCCTGACCCAGCGCCTGCGACTCGACGCCCAGCTTCTCCATCGCCGCCTTGATGGCGCCGATGTCGGTGCCCTCCAACGCCTTCTTGGCTTCGCCGATGGCTGCGTCCACCTTGCCGAGGGTGTCCTCTGGAACCTTGGAGCCGCCCTCGGCTTCGCGCTGCTCCTTGACGAACTTCTCCGTCTGGTAGACCAGCGACTCGGCCTGGTTGCGCACGTCGGCCTCTTCGCGACGCTTGCGGTCCTCCTCGGCGTGCGCCTCGGCGTCCTTGATCATCCGGTCGATCTCCTCCTGGGACAGGCCGGAGCCCTCCTGGATCTTGATCGTGTTCTCCTTGCCGGTGCCCTTGTCCTTGGCGGTGACGTGCACGATGCCGTTGGCGTCGATGTCAAAGGTGACCTCGATCTGCGGGACACCGCGCGGGGCCGGCGGGATACCGGTGAGCTCGAAAGAGCCCAGCAGCTTGTTGTGCGAGGCGATCTCGCGCTCACCCTGGAAGACCTGGATCTGGACCGACGGCTGGTTGTCGTCGGCGGTGGTGAAGGTCTCGCTGCGCTTGGTCGGGATGGTGGTGTTGCGCTCGATCAGCTTGGTCATCACGCCGCCCTTGGTCTCGATACCGAGCGACAGCGGGGTGACGTCAAGCAGCAGAACGTCTTTCACCTCACCCTTGAGCACACCGGCCTGCAGGGCGGCGCCCACGGCGACAACCTCGTCGGGGTTGACGCCCTTGTTGGGCTCCTGACCACCGGTCAGCTCCTTGACCAGCTCGGTGACCGCGGGCATCCGGGTGGAACCACCCACCAGCACCACGTGGTCGATCTCCGACACCGAGATACCGGCGTCCTTGATCACCGACTGGAACGGCTTGCGGGTGCGGTCCAGCAGATCCTGGGTGATCTTCTGGAACTCCGAACGGGTCAGCTGCTCGTCGAGGAACAGCGGGTTCTTGTCGGCGTCGACAGTGATGTAGGGCAGGTTGATCGAGGTGCTCTGCGAGCTGGACAGCTCGATCTTGGCCTTCTCGGCCGCTTCACGCAGCCGCTGCATGGCCATCTTGTCCTTGGTCAGGTCGATGCCCGAGGTGCCCTTGAACTTGTCGACCAGCCAGTCGACGACACGGTCGTCCCAGTCGTCACCACCGAGGTGGTTGTCACCGGAGGTGGCCCGCACCTCGACCACGCCCTCGCCGATCTCCAGCAGGGAGACGTCGAAGGTGCCGCCACCGAGGTCGAACACCAGGATGGTCTGTTCCTTGTGGCCCTTGTCCAGGCCGTAGGCCAGCGCAGCCGCGGTCGGCTCGTTGACGATGCGCAGCACGTTCAGCCCGGCGATCTGACCGGCTTCCTTGGTGGCCTGGCGCTGGGCGTCGTTGAAGTACGCCGGCACGGTGATCACGGCGTCGGTGATGTCCTCACCGAGGTAGGCCTCCGCGTCACGCTTGAGCTTCATCAGCACGCGGGCGCTGATCTCCTGCGCGGTGTAGTCCTTGCCGTCGATCTCGACTTTCCAGTCGCTGCCGATGTGACGCTTGACCGAGCGAATGGTGCGGTCGACGTTGGTGACCGCCTGGTTCTTGGCGGGCTGGCCGACCAGCACTTCACCATTACGGGCGAATGCGACGACCGACGGGGTCGTGCGCGAGCCCTCCGAGTTGGCTACGACGACAGGGTCGCCGCCCTCGAGCACCGAGACGCAAGAGTTGGTAGTCCCGAGGTCGATTCCGACCGCACGAGCCATTGTGATTCCTCCCTGGTAGACGATATCCCTAGTCTGAGCGGACTGCGCTCAAGGATGCTCCTTCGGCGGCTTGGCTGTCAACCCAGACTTGAGTGCTTATGACTCAACTTGTCGAATGGGTCAACGGACCCGGTTCGCGATTTGTTCCCGAATGGCACCGCGGCAGCGAAACGGGCACCGAGGGGTTGCCCGGCGCGACGCAGTCGACTCAGCCGTCGACAACCGCCAGGATGCCCGTGGGAGCGCCGAGGGCAGCGAACGTCCGCGCGGCGGCGGTATCAATGTTCACCCGTGGTTCCGGAGGCAGCTCGCCCTGGTAGTAGGTACCGGGCCCGTACAACAGTCCGTAGCGTAGGACCACGCCGCTCGCCGCGAGCACCGCTTCTTCAAGCACTGCGACCGCATCGGCTTCCGCGCCGGGACGCATCCCCCACGCGACGCTTTGGGCGATGATCTTCGTCGCGCCCAATCCGTCCAACGCGTCGATGAGATTACGGGTGCCCTCGGATCGGATACGAGCGTTGAGCAGCGACTCCTCGGGCAGGTCGGCCAGATTGTCGGGTAGATCGGTCAACTCGTGCAGCAATACCTCAGGCGCAAAAAGTCGGACGGCCCGGGTCAGAACCGGGCGGTCGAATACGTCGCAGACGATCGGCTGCGCACCCATTGCGGCCAGCAGGTCGGCCTTCTCGGCCGACCTCGTCATGGCGCCGACGGTATGGCCCGCTTCGACGAGCAGCGGAACCAGTCGGCTGCCGATCACACCCGAAGCACCCGCAACGAAGACGCGCTTGGTCATCCCGCGACCTTCCTCGCCAACGCGGCCAACTTGACGTCGAGTTCTTCTGCGGCTGCAAGCAGGGCAGGGTTGGGTTCGACGACCATCAACGAAGACGGTTTGACGTAGGTCAGACTGCTGCCGTTCTCCTCACCGATCAGCAGCAACTCCACCGGTGCAAACAACCCCGCGGTCAGGTCGTGGCGCAACATCGTGATCGCAATCAGCGGGTTGCCGATGATGACGCGCAACGCTTTCCGGTCGATGCCGGCCTTGGCGATCCAGCCGCCGTGATCGAAGACCGTGAACAACATGAATCCCCCAGGTCCGACGTGAGTTTGGACCTCATCGCGATAGGACTCCCAGCCGGCGAAGTCCTTCGCGATGTCGTCGATCGGGACCGGCCGGACACCGACCTCGGAGAACAACGCGGCCGCCAATTCCTCGTAGCTCTTCGTGCTCTGGTAGCACACCCTGGCTCCGGAGAAGCGGAGCTCGCGCGGATCAGACTGCGACACGGTCCACCCCCTCGAGATCGGCTTCGGTGGATCCTTCGAAGCGGTCCCGAACATGTGCCTGCGGGGTGCGGTCCACCAGCAGGCTCAGCAGATCCGGCCGGCTGTAGTGACCGGCGGCATCCATCTGCGACTTCCGGGCATCGATCACCGAGAAGTCCAGGTCGGCGACGACCTCGCCCTCACCGGCCAGCAGTGGCTCCCCCAGCAGCTCGCCGTGCGGAGTGACGATCGTGGTGAAGCACCCGCCCGAGATCGGGCCGATTGGACACCCGGTGTCGGCCATGATCCGGGCCTGTTGGTCGGCATCCAGCCAGGCGGTGGCGTTGACGACGAAAGCGGCCGATTCGAGTGCGTGATTACGCATGCTGGTCTCGATCTGGCGGGTGAACAGTTCGCCGGCAAACGATCCCGGCCACATGCCTGAGTGGATCTGCTCGCCGTCGGCGATCAAGGCGTAGCGGGCCAGCGGGATGTAGTGCTCCCAGCAGGCCAGCTGGCCGACCCGCCCGACCACACTGTCGACTGCACGCAGCCCGCTGCCGTCGCCCTGCCCCCAGAGCATCCGCTCGTGGTAGGTGGGCATGATCTTGCGCCGGCGCTGCAGCAGGCTTCCGTCGGCGTCGAACAGCAGCTGGGTGTTGTACAGCGACCCGCCGTCACGCTCGGTGACACCGACGGACACCACCATTTCTGCCTGCCGGGCCGCGGCGCCGATCGCCTCGATCTCCGGCGAAGGGATCGTCACGGCCTGCTCCATCAGTTTGAGGTGCTCCGCGCGCATCTCGAACGGCCGTTGGACGAAAGCGAAATAGGGGTAGTACGGGATCACCGTCTCCGGAAAGGCCGCGAATTGCACTCCGCGGCGCGACAAGTGGTCGATCCTGGCCACCACCCGTTCGACGGTTCCTTCCCGGCTGTAGAGCACCGGGCTGATCTGCACGGCCGCTGCTCGAATCGTGTTCATTGCCGTGCTCCCTCGAGCCGCTCGATGATGGTGGCGTTGGCCATGCCCCCGCCCTCACACATGGTCTGCAGACCGAACCGTTTTCCGCTGTGCCGCAGCGCGTGGACCAAGGTTGTCATCAGCCGCGCGCCGCTGGCGCCGAGCGGATGCCCTATCGCGATAGCACCGCCGTGGATGTTCGTCTTGGCCAGATCTGCACCGGTTTCCTTCGCCCAGGCCAGCACCACGGGCGCAAACGCCTCGTTGACCTCGAACAGATCGATGTCGGACAGCGTCATCCCGGCACGGCGACCACCAGGTTTGCCTTTGCCAGTCGGCGTGCGGACGGCTCCGACGATGACGGCGTCTCGATCTCGATATTCGACCATCATGAATCCTCCCACCTGCTGAGTATTGTTCTCTATACTCAGCTATACGCCCTGGGTATAGTAGGGTCAACCCAGACCGGGAGGTGAATCGAGATGAATTTCCTGCAGGGCCCGCTGGCGGATCGCGATGGCTGGTCGGCGATCGGCGAGTGCCCGGTCGAAAAAACCATGGCCGCGGTGGGTACCAAGTCAGCAATGCTGATCATGCGCGAGGCCTACTACGGCACCACCCGGTTCGATGACTTTGCACACCGGGTCGGCATCACCAAGGCCGCCACCGCAACACGGCTCACGGAACTCGTCGATCTCGGATTGCTGGCCCGTCGGCCCTACCGTGAGCCCGGCCAGCGCAGCCGCGACGAATACGTCCTGACCGAGGCCGGCACCGACTTCATGCCCGTGGTCTGGGCCATGTTCCAGTGGGGGCAACGTCACCTGCCCAACCGTGACCGGCTACGCCTGACGCATCTGGCCTGCGGCGCGGACGCGCAGGTCGAGATCCGCTGCACCGAAGGTCACCGCGTCGAGCCTGGCGACCTGGGTGCACGGCTGGTCACATCGAAGGCATCACGTCCTGAATGACACCCGGGCTCTGGATCACAGGGTCGCCGGAATGCGCCGGAAGCCGTGCAGGGTGGCCAGCCCGCGCGGCGTGGGCGGGCCGTCGAGCCGCAGATCGGGGAACCGCTCGAACAGCGCCTGCAGCGCGATGGTGGCTTCCATACGGGCCAGGTTGGCGCCGAGGCAGGCGTGGATCCCGCTGCTGAACGACAGATGCTCTTTGGCGTTGGCCCGCGTGACATCGAAGCGGCCGGGATCGTGGAAAACGCCGGGGTCGCGATTGGCGCCGCCCAGCAGGAGCGCCACCGTTTCGCCGGCAGCGAGGTGGTACCCGGCAAGCTCGAGGTCGCCGAGGGCGTTGCGCGACGTCATCTGCACCGGGCTGTCGAAGCGCAACACCTCCTCGACCGCGCCCGGCCACAGCGGAGGATCCTCGCGCAACTTCGTCAACTGTTCGCGGTGGCGCAGCAACAGCACGATCGCGTTGCCGATCAGATTGATGGTGGTCTCGAAACCGGCCCCGGCGAGCAGCAATGCCGTCACGCCCAGTTCGCGTCGGTCGAGGTCCCCGTCGCGGATGATCTGGCTGTAGATGTCGCCACCGGGGTTGGTGCGCAACCGTTCGATGTGGTCGCTGAATTCGTGATCGTTTTCCCGCAAGGACTGCATGGCACCCCGAAACGTTTTCCAGGACACCCCGATATCGAGCAACGGTGCACCACGATCACCCCGGTCGAGCATCTGCGGGCGCTGCTCCTCGGGGATTCCGAGAATCTCGGCGATGATCAAAGCCGGCAGGGGCCCGGCGAAATCGGCGATCAGATCCGGATGCGCTGCCGATTCCACCCGATCCAGCAGTTCATCGGTGATCTCGACGATCCGGGCCCGCAACCTGTCGATCGCACGGGGCGTGAACGCGCGCACCACCGCACGCCGATAGCGCGTGTGGTCGGGCGGATCGACCGCCAGCATCGAGGGGGGCTCCGCCGGATTCGGCAGCCGGGGATCTGTCAGGTCGATCATCCAGCGCACCGTCTTAGGCAGATTCATATTGACCGGGTTAGTCGCTCCGAACCTGTCGTCGCGCAGGATTGCTCGGCACAACTCGTGGTCGGCGGTCACCGCAGCGAACGGCGTGCGCGTCAGTCGGCCACGGGCACGGATCTGTTCGGTCAGCGGTTCGGGGTCGCCGCCACGCAGTGGCCCGAGGAGCAAGCGTGCCATCGGGTCGCCGCGCCGCGCCTGCACCGCAAGAAGCGCCCGCGGAAACCCCTGCAGCAGTGCCCACCGAAGCCACAGACCTGGTCTCATCGCGGCGCACCTGCCGTCGGCAACACAAACGCCGACCCTGCGGCGACCGTTGCCAGGTGCCGCATCAGCAGTGCTTCTGGAATCAGGCCGGTGGCACGACTAGCGGTGGCGCTGAGCACGGCGGGGCGTGCGTTGACGACTTTTCCGAACCACGCCGACTCCCGGACCAGCGGCGCAACCCGTGGGCGCCGGAACGCGACGAACCGGGCGAAGGCGGTGGGCAGATCGGGTGCCTGATCGACGAACTCGGCCAGGATGGCGGCGTCTTCCAGCCCCTGGCAGCCACCCTGCCCGAGATGCGGACGCATGGGATGGGCCGCGTCACCGACCAACACGATCGGGCCGCGCGCCCAGTGCCGAATGGGCGCGCGATCGTAGAGGTCGTCGCGCAACACGTCGCCGGGCGAGGTCGCGGCGAGAATGCTCGGGATGGGCTCGCACCAAGGGGCGAACTTGGCTCGCAGGTAGGCCAGTTCCCCCTCGGGCGCTCGTTGTCCCTCGGGGACCCGCTCGGTGGCAAACCAGTAGGTCAGATCCGGCCCCATCGGCACATGCCCGGTTTCGACTCCGGGACCCATCGTCTCGCCCGCCAGGTCAGGATCCAGCGCGTAGGCGGCGATTCCACGCCATGCGGTGTAGCCGACATAGCGCCGGCGCAGCGGGCCGTTGAGGTGGCGAGCCAGAACCGAGTGGATGCCGTCGGCGCCGACGACGGCATCGAATTCATCTGCCGTTCCATCCGAGAGTTGCAGCGCCACAACGTCTCCCGCCATAGCCACGTCGGTGGCGGCGAGCCCGTAGTGCAGCCTGCCCGCGGCCAGCGCTTCGGCGAGGATGTCGCGAAGCACCGAGCGCTGCACCACCACGAGCGGTTCACCGAGTGCCCGGACCATCCGCTCTGGCGCCGGGTGGCGTAGCCACGATCCGTCGTGCCAGCGCGCCGCCCCCGCGGTGATCCGGCCGCCCGCCGCTCGGACGGCATCTCCGAGGCCGAGCTGGTCCAGGGCGGCCAGCGCATTGGGCCAGATGCTGATCCCCGCACCCGATGAGGTGTCGGTCCGTTGTTCGACAACGGTGACCTCGTGTCCGCGGCGCTGCAGTCCCACCGCGGTCGCCAGCCCGGCGATGCCGGCCCCCACCACCGCGATCCGCTTGCTCATCGGGACTCACCGCCTACCTCATAGATCGGATTTCCTTGCGGCCCTTTGATTCTGGCGACGTGGGGCATCGCCGCGGCGACCTCGTGCGCATCTGCGACTGGCGCGGGTCGATCAGCCATAACCGCAACCGTAGTCACCCGTCGAACTGCAGGCGTTCGATCCGCTCGACGGTGCCCCACGGACCGGTGGTTTCACGTCGTGAGCTGCCGCGTCATTGACCGGGGCATCATCGGGTTCTTCTTCGAGAACACCCTCGACGACATCGGCAATTGGTTCAGCTCGCTATAGCGAATTAGCAGGGCCTGAGCGCCGTGGGCATTGGTCCTGACCAGCAACCCCGGTGCGTTACCCTCGCACCGATGCCACTTTCCCCCGACCCGCACCCGATTTCCTCGGCTGCGCTGACCCGTGAGAACGAGGGCTACCACAAGGACCTCGCCCCACGACAGCTGCAGATGATCGCCCTAGGCGGTGCCATCGGGACCGGGTTGTTCCTTGGCGCAGGCGGCCGGCTCGCCTCGGCCGGGCCGGGCCTTTTCGTCGTCTACGCGGTCTGTGGCGCCTTTGCCTTCCTGATCCTGCGCGCACTGGGCGAGTTGGTGCTGCACAGACCGTCGCCGGGATCGTTCGTCTCCTACGCGCGTGAGTTCTTCGGGGAGAAAACCGCCTACGTCGCGGGATGGTTGTACTTCCTGAACTGGTCGATGACCGGCATCGTCGACACCACCGCGATCGCCAGCTACTTCCACTATTGGCACCTATTCGCGGTGATCCCGCAATGGACGCTGGCCTTGATCGCCCTGTTGGCCGTGCTGTCGATGAACCTGATCTCGGTGAAGCTCTTCGGTGAGCTGGAATTCTGGGCAGCGCTGATCAAGGTCCTCGCGCTGATGACGTTCCTGGTGGTGGGAACCATCTTCCTCGGCGGCCGCTACCAGGTCGACGGCCAAGAAACCGGCCTGCATCTCTTGACCCAGAACGGCGGATTCCTGCCTACCGGCCTGCTCCCGCTGGTGTTGGTGACCTCCGGGGTGGTGTTCTCCTACGCCGGGGTCGAACTGGTCGGCACCGCCGCCGGCGAAACCCCCAACCCCGAGAAGGTCATGCCACGGGCGATCAACTCGGTGGTGGCCCGCATCGGGATCTTCTACGTGGGATCGGTAGTCCTGTTGGCGCTGCTGCTGCCCTACACCGCTTTCAAGGAGCACCAGAGCCCGTTCGTCACGTTCTTCTCCAAGGTCGGCTTCACCGGCGCGGGCAGCCTGATGAACCTGGTGGTGCTGACCGCCGCGTTCTCCAGCCTCAATGCCGGGCTGTATTCCACCGGGCGGATCCTGCGCTCGATGGCGGTCAACGGCAGCGGTCCCGCGTTCACCGCCAAGATCTCGAAGAACGGGGTGCCCTACGGTGGCATCCTGCTGACCAGTGGCGTCGGCCTGCTAGGCGTCGCCCTCAACGCACTGCGCCCCGGACAGGCCTTCGAAATCGTGCTCAACATCGCCGCGGTCGGAGTCATGGCGGCGTGGGCCACGATCGTGGCCTGCCAGTTGCGGTTGCTCCGGCTGGCCAATGCCGGGGTGCTCAAACGGCCGTCATTCCGGATGCCGCTGGCTCCCTACAGCGGATATGTGACCTTGGTGTTCCTGGCCGGCGTGCTGGTCCTGATGTTGTTCGATCAGCGCAGCGGTCCGTTCGTGCGGGGAGTGCTGCTGATCGGCACACCGGCATTGATCGTCGGCTGGTATCTGGTGCGCGGCCGGGTGCAGGCCGCGGCCGCGCTCGCCGAGACGCCTCCCGTGCAGACACCGGCTGCGGCCCTGCAGCCGGACCAGGACGAGTAGAAGGCCGGAAAAACCTATGGCCCGCAACCGTTACGCAGCCGAGCCCCCGCTGTATGGAATGGTGCTGGTCTTCTGCGCCATCGCGATCGTGGCCGTCACCGCCTACCTGCACGCCGGTTGGTGGTCGCTGGTGGGCTACGCGCTCGCCGCGGTCACTGCCGTGGCGGGTGCGGTGCTGGCCTTCCGTGACTTTTCCTGACCGCGGGCTCCTCACCCGAACGACGTGCGCCGCACCGGCAGTACCGCGCGTCACTACAGCCACTGATGTCACGGGTTGCGTACGCTGGCCGCAACATACGTCAGCGGGGGAATCAGTGCAGGTACCAGACCAGGCGACGCGCAGGACGGCCGGAAAGCTGACGCTGGTGGCCGCGCTGCTGCTGACCGGTTGCAGCAGCACCGTCGACGGCCATCCGACCGCCGCGCCCGGCGGGGGACCGCCGGAGCCGTCGTTCCGGCCACCGCGTACCAGTACCGCGCCGCCGAGTCCATCGAGTCCGACCAGTCCGACCAAGCCCGCCACCCCGAGCCGGCCGGCCGACGCCATCCCGTTGCCGCCCGACGACAACGGCTACGTCTTCATCGAGACGAAATCCGGCCGGACCCGCTGCCAGATCTCCTCACCCCAGGTCGACTGTGAAGCGCAGTTCACCAATACGCCCCTCAAGGACGGCCAGCACGCCAACGGCGTCAGTGTCAGCGCCGACGGCACTGTGCAGTGGGTGCTGGGCAACCTGGGCGATATCCCGGTCGTCACCATCGATTACCTGACTTACCAGGCGCAAGGCTGGACGATCAACGCCGATATCAACGGCACGCGGTTCACCAACGACCGCACCGGTCACGGCATGCTGGTCAGCATCGACAACATCGATACCTTCTGACTTCTCGCTGATTTCTCGCCCCAGTCGCCGGTCAGCACTTTCCGATACGATCGGTGAAATGGCGCGCTTCGGATCTTCGGACGGTTCCGGCAAACCCAGCGAGGACCAAACTCGGTCCATGCCCTACGGTCACCGCGGCCCGCAACCACCCGGCCCTCCCCCGGCACCGTTCGGGCC
>NZ_UWOA01000022.1:0-74451 GCF_900604305.1 Mycobacterium sp. P7213 | reverse complement strand
GCCGGGGGCGGCGCGACGGGCACGGCGACGCGCGCGACCGTCGCATGCTGCGGTGGCGTCGCATCCGGCTCCACCCTGCTCGGGCCGAGTTGCAGGCTCAACGCGGCGGCCACCGAGGCCACCAACGTCACCGCTCCGACCGCCAGCATCAGCAGCGCTCCGGCGTAGGACAGCGACGGCACCCGACGGCGGCCGACGTTGCCGATCGCCACGCCGGCCGCGGGCGCCTCGAGCGGCGCCGACGTCAACTCGGCCTGCGGGGCCAGGGCCTGGGCCGCGCCGCGTGCCAACGCCTGAAACGCCCCTCCCTGGACGAAGACCGGCAGCGACAGGGTGGATTCCAATCGGCGCCCGAGGCGGTCCATACCCCGCACCGATCCGGCCACCATGATCAGTTCCGGTCGCTGACCTGTTGAGGTCACCGTGTCAGCCAGCCAGCCGGTCACCTCGTCGAGGCCGCTGATCGGGCAGGAGGTGACGAACGCTTCGGCGGAATCCGGCTGGTCGGGCAGGACCAGGGTGGCCACCCCGGTTTCGACGACACATACCGCCGCCCGTTCGCCTCGTCCTGCGATTCCGGTGGCCAGCGACATCGCGGCCTGGCTGTAGCGCACCGGAACCACGTGCTCGAAGCCGGCGTCCCCCAGCGACTCGAGCAGCAGCGCGGCGCCGACGGCGGCTTCATCGCTCCAGGTCACGGCCACGCCGTGGAGTCGTTCGCCACGCGCCGCCAGCATGACGCGTACCCGGTCGGCCACCGCTGCGGCTTGGGCCGCCAGATCTGCTGCATCGGATCCGCCGTCGCCGACTGCGACACTCACCTCTTCACCGATAACCGTCGGGCAGCCCGAGCCCGCTGCCTCGGCCATGGTCCAGCCGATTGTCGAGGGCGTGATCGCCAGCCCCAGTACGGTGTCCAAAATCGCGCGCCCCAATCGTCCTGATCTGCGATGTCAACGCGTCTGCTCAGGGCCTTCGCCGGGCCCGTGAACGGGATCGGCGGGGCGCCGGAACGAACCGGGGACAGCTCAGGACTGTGTGGTCTTGTCGTGGTCTTGTCGGCTTTCCGGAGGGGAGCCTACGCGTGTCGTCCTACTTGTCCTAACCGGGTCCAGGGCGAGAATCGGGTATGCTATATGCGAGTCGGATCCCTAGACGGCCGCTTAACTTGCACATTGCGGCCGTTGCTGCATGTAAGGGCCGATGCCGAAGTGGTGGCGCAAGTGGCGTCGCGATCGAGAGATTGAACGGTCCACAGCACGACGACAAGGGGCAGGAATGACAGACGTGAGCAAGGGATTGCGCTGGGCACGCCGACTTTTGGTCGGCGCGGTAGCTGCCGCAGCGCTGCCGGGCCTGATCGGCCTGACAGGTAGCGAGGCGACCGCATCGGCGTTCTCCCGGCCGGGTCTGCCGGTCGAGTACCTGCAGGTGCCTTCGGCAGGTATGGGCCGTGACATCAAGGTTCAGTTTCAGCCCGGTGGCTCCGGCAGTCCGGGCCTGTACCTGCTCGACGGCATGCGGGCCCAGGACGACTACAACGGCTGGGACATCAACACCCCGGCATTCGAGTGGTACTACCAGTCGGGCATCTCGGTGATCATGCCGGTCGGCGGCCAGTCCAGCTTCTACAGCGACTGGTACAAGCCGGCTTGCGGCAAGGCGGGCTGCTCCACCTACAAGTGGGAGACCTTCCTCACCAGCGAGCTGCCGGCCTACCTGGCCTCGGAGTACGGCGTGAGCCAGAGCCGCAACGCCGCGGTCGGCCTGTCGATGGCCGGTGCGTCGGCGCTGACGCTGGCGATCTACCACCCCAACCAGTTCACCTACGCCGGCTCGCTGTCGGGTTACATCAACCCCTCGGACGGCAAGAGCTGGATCGGGCTGGCCATGGGTGACGCCGGTGGTTACAAGAAGGAAGACATGTGGGGCCCGGACGACGACCCGGCCTGGCTGCGCAACGACCCCACGGTCAATGTCGGCAAGCTGGTCGCCAACAACACCCGGCTCTGGGTGTACTGCGGCAACGGTCGTCCGAACGAATTGGGCGGCGACAACATCCCCGCCACGTTCCTTGAGGGCAACTTCATGATCGGCCAGAACAAGAAGTTCCAGGAGCTCTACACCGCGGCCGGTGGCAACAACGCGGTGTTCAACTTCCCCGACTACGGCACCCACAGCTGGGAGTACTGGGGTCAGCAGCTGCAGGCCATGAAGCCTGACCTGCAGAGCCACCTCGGTGCCACCGGTGGCAGCTAAGCCCCGGAATCGAACGCAGCGTTAGTACTGGGCCCCATCCGCTCGCGGATGGGGCCCAGTACTTTCCCCACAGGGGGTTACCCTGCTGGCGCGGACGTGATTTGATTGCCCGCATGCAGGGTTCGGCGACAGTTCATATGGCGGCTCCGGCCGAGCGGATCTGGGATCTGGTGGCCGACGTCCGCAATATCGGGAAGTTCTCTCCGGAGACCTTTGAGGCTGAATGGCTCGACGGCGCTGACGGCCCCGCGGTGGGCGCACGATTCCGCGGACATGTGCGGCGCAACGGGATCGGTCCGGTGTACTGGACCACGTGCCGGGTCACCGAGTGCGAACCGAATCGGGTTTTCGGCTTCGCGGTGCTTGCCGGCGACCGTGCGGTGAACCGCTGGCGTTACGAACTCACACCCACTGCGGATGGCACCGACGTCACTGAATCGTTCCAGCTGGCCAATTCCTTCCTCACCACCGTGTACTACTACCTGTTCGGTGGTTTTCTGCGGCAGCGCAACAACATTCGCGATATGCGCCGCACCTTGGAGCGAATCCGCGACGTGGCAGAACAGGGCTGACCGGTTAGTTCAGACTGTCCGGGTCGGCCAGCGGAAGCAACAGGAACGACGGGGTGGGTCCCCCCTGGTGCAGCTGGTAAAGTCCGCCCGCCAACGCCTCCCGTGCCGGTGCGTTCGGCACCAGGTGCGGGAAGTCGTAGGTGGTCACAGTCAGTCGCAGTCGGTGCCCCGGCGCGATCAACGCCGCGGTCGGGAAGATCTCGATGTCATAGCGCGTCAGCTCACCGGGCTGCACAGGTCGCACCGCCGCCCGGGTGCTGATGTGGTGCGGGCGCAGCACAGTGCCGTCCGGCAGGTACCACGTACGTTCGGGATCCAGCTCTCGGTGCGAGCCGAGTAACGCGCCCATCGTGAGTGGACGGCTGACCCCCTCGGGTGCCACATCGTCGAGGTGAGCGACCCACAGTGTCTCGGTGGTGTCGGCCGTCGCGTGCACGCTGAGTGTGATCGGACCGGCGAGCAGGGTCGGTGAGTCGAACGCCTCGGTGGTGTAGGTCAGCGCTCCCCGTTGAACCCGGCGGTTGTCCTGGTCATGCCGGGTACGGCCGCCGGCCGACGTGGTGACAAAGCTGTTGAGCCCCAGCGACCACTGCTCCAGACTGCGCCCCGACATGGGTCCCCGCGAGCGGTATGGCAGCGCGGCAAGGCTCTGCTCGCTCGGAACTTCGGGCACCAAGCGTCCGGGCTGCGCAAGGTACAGCGGAGTGGGAGTCGCCTGCGGAATCGGGTATTCGCGAGTGTGATACCAGCGCCTGTCGCCGATGGCCTGGAAGGTCAACGGCGAGCCTGAGAAGGCAGCCGTCGCATCGTCTTTCAGCCAATAATCGAACCAGCGCATTTGTAGATCCTGCATCCGCAGTCCACCGAAATCCGAGACGTGGTACCACGGACCCATCAGGAGCCTGACCCGATCCGTCAGCGACTGCCCCGGCTGAATCGGGGCGCTCACCGGCCGGCCGGTGGCGGCGTTCTGCAGCGCCGCGTAGTTCAGCGGCGCTCCGCGCTGGAAGGCGTCGTGCCAGCCGCCGACCAGAAAGACGGCCACCTTGTTGGCGGCGATCTGCGCGAGCACCCGATCGGGCCGCATGGTTTCCCATACCGAGCCGTCATAGGCGGCGTCACCGCCGCTGCGGGCCTCCTCGGTCAACGGTCCGAAAAAGCTGCGCTGGTCTTTGCCGCGCTGGCGGACCGCTGCGACCCCGCCCGCCCGCGGTCGGGGATGTCCGCCGGGGGTGACAAACTCCAGCGCCGGGTTGATCAGGTTCAGCAGCGAGTAGACCGCGCCGTAGCCGCGGACCGCAGGCAGGTGCAGAACGCCGCCCATTGTTGCGACGTCGCGATAGAAGTCGTTGGCTGCCATAACCGGAAAAACTGCCTTCAACGGCGAATCCGGGCCCACCGCGGCCGCGGTGAACAGTTGGTTGATCGCCAGATAGGAAATCCCGAACATGCCTACGCGGCCATTGGAATTCGGCAGCGTCGATGCCCAGGTGACCAACTCGGCACCGTCTCGGGCTTGATCGGCACACAACATCGCGAATGATCCGCCGGAGGCCCCCGTTCCGCGAACGTCGACCATCACCTCGATGTAGCCCCGCCGGATCAGCCGCGGGGTGGGACCACCGCCGATCTGCGCGGCCGGTGGTGGCGCCAGCTTGCCGTAGGGCGTCAGCGCCAACAGCACCGGAAACGGCCCAGCGGCGGGCTCACCGGTCTCGATCACGGTGGGGTAATGCACGTCGGCGCGCAGCACGACACCGTCGCTCATTTCCACAGCGACATTGCGCCGAACCCCGACGCCGTAGCGCGCGGGGGGCGGGGCCCACTCCGGGCTCAACGGCGACGGGCTGCTCTGGCGAGCGCGCACGGCCGACCCAGATTTCCGTAGTGCGACACCGGCGGCCCCCGCCACAGCGGCTCCCGTAAGCAGCCATCCGACTCTTCGCACCGTCCGCCGATCAGCCATGCCCAGACTCTAAACTCCGCACCCGTCCCGCTCGGGCACCTGTGTGGCGCCGGCGTATATTCCGGCGTGTCATGTGCTTCACCGGAAAGGGGCATCGACGTGCCGGCTGACGTCAAACACATCGTCACCGAGATGTGGCGGGCACTGTCGAATCGTGACTGGGACGCGGTGAAACCCTTTCTGGCCGAAGACTGCATCTATGTCGACATGCCGGTGGGCCCGGCCGCGGCCGCCCGCGGTCCGCTCGACATCGTCAAGCGCCTCAAGATCGGTCTGGAGCCGCTGGCCGGATACCAGAACCATCCGGGCCTGCTGGTCGCCGAAGGCGCCGACGTGTTCTACGAGCACTCTGAAACGTGGAACTGGGCCACCGGCGAGACCGCACTGCTGCGCTTCGTGACGGTGCACAAGGTGATCGACGGGAAAATCGCGCTGTGGAAAGACTATTGGGACATGGCCGGCCTGACGGCCCATGCGCCGTCGACCTGGCTGGAAGACTTTGCCGAGGCCGACATGTCGTGGATGTTCGACGCCACCGGCCTTATCTGAGTCGGTATCAAGCCCTGCTGGGCAGGGTCAGTGTGCAGGCCTGTCCGATGTCCAACGTGCGCAGCAGCCGCCCCATGCCGAGCCAGAGTGCGCACGACAGTGCGAGGTCGGCCACCAGTTCGTCACTGAGATGCTCGGCGCAGCGCGACCAGAAGTCCTCGTCGTCACGGAGCCCGGTGTGGTCCGTGGCGAAGCGATGGGCGAACTCGGCGGCCAGCCGCTCCTGCGGGCTGTAGCCCGGCCAGGTGCGCCACTCCGAAACGTGCTCGTAGAGGTCCTCGTCGACCCCGGCAGCCGGGCCGTCGGCATCACGGGTGTTGGCGCATACCGTGCACTCGTTGTCGAAGGCGATCACCATCCGGGCCAGCTCACGGGTGCGCATCGGCAACCGGCCCTTGTTGTAGACCGCTGTACTGAATCCGCCGATTCCCGCTGCCAGGTCAGGTGATTTGACCATCCAGCCCATTACGTCGTCTGCGGCGAACGCCCCGATTCGGCTCATATTCAGCGATGCTAGCGGTCAACGGTGGGCAGTGCTGCTGAACTCCGCCGACTCCCCCGCATCGTCGGGATCGATGAGGGCCCGGCGAGCGATCCGCTGTAGCGCAGCGGAAACCTCGGCGCGATCCGGGCGGCCCTCGAATCCGGGCGAACGGGCCAGTTTGTCGACCACCCAATCCTCTACCAGCGAGGACACGAACCCGACCTGCCGCAGACCGGCCCGGGTGAGACCGAGGTGATCGCCGTCGCGCAGCACATAGCCTTGAGACACCAGCTGATCGACTGTGGGTTCGAGGATCTCGTAGGGCACGCGTAGGCGCTTGCCGATGTCACTGAGCCGCGCGGTCCGAAATACCTGCGTGTACCGGTAGATCCGCAGCACCGTCCAGAGCCCGGCGACGTCGAGCTGGCAGTCCGGCCGCAGTGCGATGGAGCGCAGCCGCATCCCCGGTTCGTTGTGCAGCAGTCGCCCGACCGCGCTCTCCAGCAGATCGTCCGACGACGCGTTGGTGGGCATGCCGAACCCGTCACCCAGGTCGACCGCACTGTCGCGCAGCTCCTTGAGCGGGACCTCGCGCAGGAACAGGGCCAGCACGAAGCCGAGCAGCGCGACCGGCGCGGCGCACCAGAACACCTGCCCGAGGGAGTCGGCGTAGGCCGCCACGATCGGCTCCGCCTGCTGCGGCGACAAGCGGTGCACCGCCTCGGGCGAGTCGGCCGCACCGGCGGCCAGTCCGGCGCTGTTCAGCGCCGGACCGAGCCGATGGCCCAGGAAGTTCACGAACAACGACCCGAACACGGCCGCACCGAATGAGCTGCCGATGGTCCGGAAGAACGTGACCCCGGAGGTGGCGACGCCGAGGTCGGCGAAATTCGCGGTGTTCTGCACGACGAGGACCAGCACCTGCATCGACAACCCGATACCGGCACCCAGGATCACCAGGTAGGCCGACTGCAGCAGCGCCGGCGTGGCGGCGTTCATCTGCGACATCAGCGCGAACGCGATCGTCATCAGCGCGGTGCCGACCACCGGAAAGATCTTGTAACGGCCGGTCCGGCCCACCAGGGCGCCGCTGCCGGTGGAGGTCACCAACATACCCACCACCATCGGCAGGGTGCGCAGGCCCGAGGTGATCGCCGAGACACCGTCGACGTACTGCATGAAGGTGGGCAGGAAGGTGAGCGCGCCCAGCATCGCGAAGCCGACGACAAACGCCAGCACACAGCAGACCGCGAACACCGGGTCGGCGAACAGCCGGGTCGGCAGGATGGGCGCAGCGGCCCGACTCTCCACCCAGACGAATAACGCCAGTGCCACCACCGAGCCGCCGAACAGCCCGAGGATCGCCGCTGATCCCCAGGGGTAGCGGCTGCCGCCCCAGCTGGTGGCCAACGTCAACCCGGTGGCGCCCAGCCCGATCAGGACGATTCCGGCGTAGTCGATGACCGGCTTGGCGCGGCCCGCCAGAGCCGGGATGGCGATGCCGGCCACAATCAACACCACCACTGAGATGGGCAGATTGATCCAGAACGCCCAACGCCAGGTGAGGTAGTCGGTGACGTAGCCTCCCAGCAGCGGGCCGATAACGGTGGTGACCCCGAAAACCGCTCCCAGCATGCCCTGATAGCGGCCCCGGTCGCGCAGCGGAATGACTTCGCCGATGAGTGCCGCGGCCGTCACGGTGACGGCGCCCCCACCGATACCCTGCAGCGCCCGCGCGCCGACAAGCATCCCCATCGAGGCGGACAGTCCGCACAGCACCGATCCGGCGACGAAACACAACACAGCGGCCTGGAACACCCGTTTGCGGCCGAGCAGGTCGCCCAGCTTGCCCGCCAGGATGGTCGCGATCGTGGACATCAGCAGGTAGCTCGTGACCACCCACGACTGGTGCCCGGCGTTACCCAGGTCCGACACGATCGTCGGCAGGGCGGTCGCCACGATGGTCTGGTCGAGTGCGGCCATCAGCAGGCCGAACACGATCGCCAGGAAGATCAGGTTGCGGCGGTGCGGACTGACCGGCGCGGGTCGCACCTCATCGGCGACCGGCGTCGATGCGGTCATAGTCGTCTTCCGTCTGCGGTGGACGCTAGATCAGTGGCAGCGACGTCACGAGAGCGGCGACCCGGCTAGGTCGATCACGACGGCGGGCGGGAGACGCACTGTGCGGAGTACAGCGCCTCGCCGAGCTTGTCCATCAGCTCCAGCTGGGTTTCCAGGTGGTCGATGTGAGATTCCTCATCGACGAGGATGGTCTCGAGAAGCTTCGCGGTGGTGCTGTCCTGCTTCTCGCGACACATCACGATGCCGGGACGCAAGCGGTTGAGCACATCGATCTCCAGCGCCAGGTCGCTCTCGAACTGTTCGCGCAGGTTCTGCCCGATGCGCAGCGACCCGATGCGCTGATAATTCGGCAGGCCACCGAGCAGCAGAATCCGATCGGTGACCGCCTCAGCATGGCGCATCTCCTCCATCGACTCTTCGCGGGTGTGGCCGGCCAATTCGGTGAAGCCCCAGTTCTCCTGCATCTTCGCGTGCAGGAAGTACTGGTTGATCGCGGTGAGCTCGCTGGTCAACTGCTCGTTGAGCAGTTTGAGAACCTCCGGGTCGCCTTGCATGATCTCTCCTCTGATGTGAAGAACCTCGCATGCCGGCCGCGACGGACGGGGCTTGAATCATCGCCGTAACGCGCCAAATTCAATCTAGTGCAGGCCACCGCCCGCAGTGGGGTGTTTACCCGCGTCTCGGCGCGTCGAATCGCCGCACCCGCCTTGCGGTCGTCGGGCGAACTCGGATCGCCATCGGCTACGGACCAGTGCAAGGTGCGCTTTACTTAGGTTAGACTCTACTAACATGAGACTCGTTTCGCCCGACAATCGTGTCGGCATTTCGGGCAGCGACACGTCTCACCGCCACGGTCCGCATTCGCTGGTGCTGGCGTTGGACTACCGAGTAGACGACGTGGGCCGGACCTGGTCGCTCATTGAGCGGGATCATTCCCCGCTTGTCGACTTGGGCGCCCGCCATGCGGTGCTCTACACCTCGCAGTTCGAGCCGAACCGGGTGCTGGTGACGATCGGCCTGCGGCACCGGGTCTCCGTCAAGGAGCTGTTGCGCTCCCCCGCGGTCTTCGAGTGGTTCGACAGCTCCGGGGTCAACGATCTGCCCGCGATCTTCGCCGGCGAAGTCACCGAGAAGATCAACCTGGCCCAGCCCGGTGACGAGCAGAACGGCTCGCCGGTGATCGTCGGGGCGGTTGCCACCGTCGCCGACCCCGCGGACCTGATGGCCAAAGTGCATGCCGGGTTGGACCGGTTCTCCGACGCCGGAGTGCGCAAAGTGTGGGTGTATCAAGCAGTCGACGACGGGCACGAGGTGATGACACTGCTGGAAATCGACAGTGCGGCAAGTGCACAGCGATGGATCGACCACCCGGACACCGCCGCGGAGTGGATGTCCGGCATGGAAATCGGTGGGTACCCCCGGCCCTTCGTCGGGAGCTTCGCCACCTCGGTCGATCTGATGGCGCCCGCAGGCGAGGGTCGGTAGGGGTATCGCATGTACGTATGCCTGTGTGTCGGAGCCACCAATCAGATGGTGTCGGACGCCGTCGCCGCCGGGGCGTCGACGTCGAAAGAGGTTGCCGCGATGTGCGGGGCGGGGGGCGACTGCGGCCGGTGCCGCTGCACCGTCCGGGGCATCATCGAGGCGACCCTGGCCGCGACACCCACCGCGGCCGACAACGGAGGACTGCGGCGCCTCGCGCTGGACATCAGCCCAGTCGGATCACACTGATTCGCCGCCCCGCCGGCCGGTGAAGTCGGCCAGCGCATCGGCGTTGGCCTGGCCACCCAAGAGTTCGGCGAAGAACGCGTTCTCCCGCTCGACCGCGGCCAGGGTCTGGGCCCGCGTCGGCTCAACCATCGCGCTCTTGACCGCCATGAGACTCGAAATAGGCCGGGATGCAAGAACTTCCGCATGCCGGCGGACCTCCTCCTGGAGCCCCTCCGGCTCGCACACCGCGAAGACCAAGCCCATCCGCAGCGCCTCGTCAGCGGAGATCCACTCCGAGGACATCAGCAGCCAGGCCGCGTTCTGCCGTCCCATCAATCGCGGAAGCAGGTAGGACGAGGCCGCCTCCGGGGCCACCCCCAGGCTGGTGAACGGACACTTCAGCCTGGCGCTCGATGACATGAACGCCAGGTCGGCGAAGCCCAGGATCGTCGTTCCGATCCCTAGGCCGAGTCCGTTGACCGCGCAGATCAGCGGCTTCGGGAATTGCCCCAGTGCGGCGATAAGACCGCGGAAGCCGTGTTTGCCGGGCACGAAATCCGGGTCGGTCACCATGGCCTGCATCTCGGACAGGTCGGTACCGGCGCTGAACGCCCGGCCCGCCCCGGTGATCACGACCACCGCGACCTCGGGGTCGTCGGCCGCGGCAAACAGCGCCTCGGCCGTGGCGTCGTAGAGCGCCTCGTTGAACGCGTTGAGCGCCTCGGGGCGGTTCAGCGTGAGAGTCCGAACCCGGTTCTCGTCTTCGATCGTCAGGATCACCCGTGCAGCCTAAACGCCGCCCCCGGCCCGCGACCGCGCCGCTACTCAGACCAGCTCGACCTGGTGGCCGGCGGCGACGACGCGGCCGATGATGCCTGCCAGCCGCCGATAGGACTCGTCGCGTCCACTGGAGCTGCGGAACACCAGCCCGATCCGCCGGCCGGGCGCCGGCGGCGCGAAATAGGCCAACGCCAGTCCATTGCGCTCGGCCTCAACCGCCACCGCGGTCCGCGGAATCAACGTCACCCCCAGCCCACCGTTGACGCACTGGACCGCGGTGGCCAGCGACGCCGCACGCGTGGTGGCCAACTCTGCGCGCACCCCTGCGTTGCGGCAGATCTCCAGGGTCTGATCGCGCAGACAGTGCCCCTCATCGAGCAGCAGCAGCGGTAAGTCCGCGAGCGCGGTCGGCGGCACCCGACGTTTGCCGGCCAGCGCATGGCCCGGCGGCAGCGCCAAGACGAAATCCTCGTCGTAGATCGGTATTTCGGCCAACCCGGCCCCCTCGGCGGGCAACGCCATCAGGGCCGCGTCGACCGCGCCCTCCCGCAGCCCGGTGAGCAGCCTTTCGGTCTGGTCTTCGATCACTCGCAGATTCAGATCCGGCAGATGTTCGGACAATCCGGCCAGTACGGCGGGCAGCACATACGGCGCCACCGTCGGGATCAGGCCCAGCCGCATGGCACCCTGCAGCGGGTCGGCTACCCCGGCGGCGGCCGCCGAGAACTGCGTCGCCGCGTCCAGTACTGCGTGGGCGTAAGGCAGCAACTGCTGACCCTCGGCGGTCAGGAAGACCCGCCGGGTGGAGCGCTCGATCAGTTGGACGCCCAACCCGGATTCCAGTGACGACAGGGCCTGCGACAGTGTCGACTGGCTCAGACCCAGCCCGGCCGCCGCCAGGCTGAAGTGGTGCTTCTCTGCCACCGCGGTGAATGCCCGCAGGCCGGCGAGCGTCGGCTGATAGCTTGCATCGGTCATGCCGATAATTATAGTGCGTGGCATCACCTTTTATTTTTAATTCAGATAGGGCACGATGGAGCATGCGGGCGTCGAACGCGCCCCGAATGCAGAAATCTCATCTCACAAGGAGTGTCATGGCACTGTTGACTATCGGCGAGCAGTTCCCGTCCTACCGGCTCACCGCCTTGATCCCGGGCGACCTGTCGAAGGTCGACGCGAGCGGGCCCGACGACTTCTTCACCACCATCACCAGCGATGACTACGCCGGCAAGTGGCGCGTGGTGTTCTTCTGGCCCAAGGACTTCACCTTCATCTGCCCCACCGAGATCGCGGCGTTCGGCAAGTTGAACGACGAGTTCGCCGACCGCGACGCCCAGATCCTCGGCGCCTCGACCGACAACGAGTTCGTGCACTACAACTGGCGCGCCCAGCACGAGGACCTCAAGACGCTGCCGTTCCCGATGCTCTCGGACCTCAACCGCGAACTGGTGACCGCGACCGGTGTGCTCAACTCCGACGGCGTCGCCGACCGGGCCACCTTCATCATCGACCCCAACAACGAGATTCAGTTCGTCTCGGTGACAGCGGGTTCGGTGGGCCGCAACGTCGACGAGGTCCTGCGGGTGCTGGACGCACTGCAGTCCGACGAGTTGTGCGCCTGCAACTGGAAGAAGGGCGAGGCGACCCTGAACGTCGGCGAGCTGCTCAAAGACTCGCTCTGACCGCAGCCGTAGGAATCGCGCTCGCGGTGATGTCGAGCGCCAGGATGAGGAGGAACAGCGCCAATGAGTATTGAGAACCTCAAGAACGCGATACCGGAGTACGCCAAGGACCTCAAGCTCAACCTGGGTTCGATCGCCCGCACCACGGTCCTGAACGAAGAGCAGCTCTGGGGCAGTCTGCTGGCCGCTGCCGCGGCCACGCGCAACGCCACGGTGCTGGCCGAGATCGGGGCCGAGGCCGCCGACAACCTGTCGGCGGAGGCCTATCAGGCCGCCCTGGGCGCCGCGTCGATCATGGGCATGAACAACGTGTTCTACCGCGGTCGGCACTTCCTGGACGGTAGCTACGACGACCTGCGGCCCGGGTTGCGGATGAACATCATCGGCAACCCGGGGGTCGACAAGGCCAACTTCGAACTGTGGAGCTTCGCCGTCTCGGCCATCAACGGCTGCCAGGCGTGCGTTGCCTCCCACGAGCAGGTCGTCCGGGAGGCCGGCGTCGGCCGCGAAGCGGTGCTGGAAGCTCTCAAGGTCGCCTCGATCGTGGCCGGGGTGGCGCAGGCGGTCTTCGCCGCCGGCGCCGACCCCACCGCTTCGTAGGCGGTTTGGTCCCTATCGGCGCGCGCCGGGCGATGCCCGGCGCGCGCCGTGGACTTTGGGCCGGTAGCGCTCACCCTCGGGCGAGCCACGCCAGTCGGTCCAGGGTCACCGGATCCTCCCGCCCGTCGTAATAGCGGTCCAGCACCGCACGAAAGTCTCGGCAGCAGCACCTGACGGCGTGGCCGCCACCCTCGCAGGCCCGTCCGAACAACGTCATCGAGGAACGCAGCTTGATGTCGTCGGGCCAGCCCAGGATCTCCTCGATGGACCGGTCGGGCACCGCGTTGATCAAGCCCACGCACTCCTGCAGTCGCGGCCCCAGCACGGCGTGCGTCAGGTAGGCACGCGCCTCCGCGGGAGAGGCGATCCCGAAACGCTCCGCCATCGCGCTGGCTCCCAACCCTGAGAGCTGCGGAAAGATGAACCACATCCAATGGCTGCGCTTGCGGCCGGCGCGCAGTTCGCCGAGCACGGTGTCGTAGACACCGGCCTGCGCGTCGACGAAACGTTGTAGCCCGAACGGGTCGGAGGTTCCGGCCATGCCATCAACCGTGGCACAGTTCGACCTGCAGCAGGGAAGGAGCAGCGATGTCGAAGATCAGGCGGCGGGTTCCCAGGATCGGTGATCTTGCGCCACTGATCCGTGTCCGCCGGCCCCGGTTGAACCGCACCGCGCTCCGGCTTGAGACCGCGCTGACCGTGGAAGACCTGCGTCTGCTCGCCAAACGACGCACCCCGCGAGCCGCCTTCGACTACACCGACGGCGCAGCCGAGGACGAGATCTCGTTAAACAGAGCCCGACAGGCCTTCCGGGACATCGAGTTTCATCCGGCTATCCTGCGCGACGTCTCCTCGGTCGACACCAGCCGCGAGGTGCTCGGCGCGCCGGTGGCGTTGCCCTTCGCGATCGCACCGACCGGCTTCACCAGGCTGATGCACACCGCGGGAGAGCTGGCCGGAGCCCGCGCCGCCGAGGCCGCCGGGATCCCGTTCTCGCTGTCGACCTTGGGTACCGCCTCGATCGAAGACGTCGCAGCGGCCGCCCCCGGGGCCCGCCGCTGGTTTCAGCTGTACATGTGGCACGACCGCGACCGGTCGATGGCGCTTCTGCGCCGCGCCGCCGAAGCCGGCTACGACACCCTGCTGGCGACCGTTGACTGCCCGGTCGCCGGGGCGCGGCGGCGCGACTCCCGCAACGGCATGTCCATTCCACCGGCGCTGACGCTGCGCACGGTCGCCGATGCGGCGGTGCATCCGGCCTGGTGGTTCGACCTGCTCACCACCGAGCCGCTGTCCTTTGCCTCGCTGGACCGCTGGTCGGGCACCGTCGCGCAGTACATGGACACCATGTTCGACCCGAGCCTGACCTTCGATGACCTGGCCTGGGTCAAGTCCCAGTGGCCTGGGCGATTCGTCGTCAAAGGCATCCAGAGCCTCGCCGATGCCCGCGCGGTGGTCGATCGTGGTGTGGACGGCATCGTGCTGTCCAACCACGGCGGCCGCCAGCTGGATCGAGCGCCGGTACCGTTCCAGCTGCTGCCCGAGGTGGCGCGTGAGGTCGGGGCCGACACCGAGATCCTGCTGGACACCGGCATCATGTCGGGCGCCGACATCGTCGCGGCGATCGCACTGGGCGCCCGCTGCACCCTGATCGGCCGGGCCTACCTGTATGGCCTGATGGCCGGCGGACAGGCCGGGGTGCACCGCGTGATCGACATCCTCGCCGAGCAGATCCGCCGCACCATGCGGCTGCTCGGGGTCAGCGAACTGGCCGAACTGTCGCCGCAGCACGTCACCCAGCTGCAACGGCTGGTGCCGCGCCGATAGCGCACTGCGCTCCTGCCGGGTTTTCGGTGCGGCCGATCCGGGTATATGCGCTGCTGTGAATGGCCACAAGGAACTGGTACGCCGGCTACTGCGGCGTGCGGGTACCACCTACGCCCAGGAGGCCGGTATCCGGTTGCGGAACCAGCCGATGCCGCTGTTTCAGCTGCTGATGCTGTGCATGCTCGCCAGCAAGCCCATCGACGCCGGCATCGCAGCTCGCGCGGCCCGCGAGCTGTTCAAGTGCGGGTTGCGGACCCCACACAAGGTTCTCGAAGCCGAGCGCCAGACGCTGATCGACGCAATGGGCCGGGCCCACTACCGCCGCTACGACGAGAGTTCGGCCACCATGCTGGTCGAATTGGCCGAGGCGGTGCAGACCGACTACGGCGGTGATCTGCGCCTGCTGGCCGAACGCAGCGGACGCGACATCGCGACGGCCGCCGAGGCGCTGAAGTCCTTCAAGGGAATCGGTGATGTCGGCGCGAGCATCTTTCTCCGCGAGGTCCAAGACGTCTGGCCCTGGGCCCGTTCCACGTTCGACGCCCGCGCGCTGGATGCCGCGCGCGATCTCGGATTGCCCAGTGATGCAAACCAACTCGGCGCACTGTCGCAGGGACGCAATGCCGAACTCGCTGCGGCACTGGTGCGTTACTCCGCCGACGCCGGTGTCCGCGAGCGTCTGGCCGAATGACAGACGGAGGGCTAGCCGTGTCGACATCAGCCACGTTCGTGATCGTCGGCGCCGGACTGGCGGGGGCTAAGGCCGCCGAAGCCCTCCTCGACAAGGGCTTCGACGGAACCATCGTGCTTGTCGGGGAGGAACCTCAGCTGCCCTACGAACGGCCGCCGCTGTCGAAAGAGTTCCTCGCGGGCACGAAGACCCTCGGCGACTTCACGGTGAAACCCGAGACCTGGTATCGCGAACACGAAATCGATCTACGGTTGGGCAACCGTGTCGTCAGTGTGGATACCGCCGGTCACAGCGTCAGGCTGGCCGACGGCGCCAGCCTCGGTTACGACAAACTGCTGTTGGCGACGGGTTCACGGTCGCGGCGGCTACCGATCCCGGGAGCCGACGCCTCCCGCGTGCACTATCTGCGGACTGTCGAAGATGCTTCCGCTCTGGATTCGGCACTGACAAGCGGAGATTCGCTGGCAGTGGTGGGCGCGGGCTGGATCGGTATGGAGGTGGCCGCCGCCGCACGCCAGCGCGGTGTCGACGTCACCGTGGTGGAAAGTGCCGCGCTGCCGCTACTGGCCGGCCTCGGCGCGGAGAACGCCGCGGTCTTCGCCGACCTGCACCGCGAGCACGGTGTCGACCTGCGTACCGGTGCGACGGTCGCCGAGATCACCACCGCCGGCGGTGCCGCCGCCGGCCTGCGGTTGGGCGACGGCTCGCAGATCCGCGCGGATTCGGTGCTCGTGGCGGTCGGCGCCCAGCCCAATATCGAATTGGCTGAGCAGGCAGGCCTTTCCACTGGTGACGGCGGCGTACTGGTGGACGCGGGGCTGCGCAGCAGCGACCCCGACATCTACGCCGTCGGCGATATCGCCGCCGCACAGCACCGGTTGTTCGGCACCCGGATCCGCACCGAACACTGGGCCAACGCCCTCAAGCAGCCTGCTGTCGCTGCGTCCGGCATGCTGGGCGAAGCCGCCGAATACACCGAACTGCCTTACTTTTTCACCGATCAATATGACCTCGGCATGGAGTATGTCGGCTACGCGCCGCACTACGCCCGGGTGGTGTTTCGCGGTGAGCCCGCCAGCCGTGAGTACACCAGCTTCTGGCTCGATGACGAGAACCGGGTACTCGCCGGGATGAACGTCAATATCTGGGAGGGCCTCGACGACATCAAGGCCCTGATCAACGCACAGGCCCCCGTCGATCCGCACCGGCTGGCCGACCCGCAGGTGCCGGTGGGCGACCTTTCACGCTAGCCGACGGCGCCCGAGACCTAACGCAGCGTCGCGGTGCCGTCTTCGTGCACGTCGACCGCAGCACCGGCGATGTCCTCGCGCACTGTCGATTCGGCGGCATCCGGATCCCGCAGCACCGCCAGAGTCCGTGACCCGTCGGGCGTGCGGACGGCCAAGAATGCCTGCAGGGGGCGCCCGTCGCGATCGAACGGTGTGGTCCAGGACTCGACCTTACCGCTGCCTTGCCACTGCACCACTGACGGCCGGGTGTCCTGCGCATCCACCTCGGATTGCACGTCTTCCCAGCGGAATCCATCCGGTGGCGGTTCGGTTCCGTACACGCCGAAACTGTGCTTGGTCAGGTAGCCGCCGTTGGCGGTGATCAGGCCACGCCGCCCGGGATTGGCCACCAACAGTTCGGCCAGGGTGGCGATCGAATGCATGACGTAGTTGTTCCACGGGCCGCCGGCGAAGGTGAGCCCACCGGTGACGGTCAGTGGCCGATCGGGGTCATCGGTCCGAAGCCCGAGTTCGGCCGCCGCGACCTGCACCGCAGACGGGAAGCACGAGTACAGGTCGACGTAATCGATCTCGCCGATGTTGGCGGCGCCGGCCAGCTCCAGCGCGCGGGCCCCGGCGATCCGGATTGCCGGTGATCGGTGCAGTTCGGCCCGGTTGGCAATGGCGTAGGTGTCGTGGGCGTCGGTACCGGCCTGCGGGAAAACCCAGGTGTCGGTGGGAATCCGCAACTCGGTGGCGGTCTGAACCGAGGTCAGCACCAGCGCGGCCGCCTGATCCACCATGTTGTTGGAGTTCATCAACTTGGTGTAGGGCCAGCTGATCATCCGGTTCTTCGGGCCGGGCTGCCAGATCTCTTCTGCGGCCACGGCGTTCCGGATCCACGCGTGCGGGTTGTCGGCGGCGACCGCACTGAACCGCGACCACAGTTCACCGATGCGCCGGCGATGATCGTCGACCTTCTCCCCCGCGGCGATCCGCAACGCCTGTTCGAACAGTGGGTAGACGTAGGCGGGCCGGTCCAATCCGATGCGCTCTTCGGCCGGGCCGACCATCGGCACGTCTTCGCCCTCGCACACGGCCATCGGGATCGAGTCGTCCTGCTGTGTCCACGCCAGTTTCCCGCCGGCACGCCGCAGCCTGGTCCGGGTGCGCCACGTCTCACCGCCGGCCACCAGCACGATGCCGGCGCGGCCGTCGCGGATGTCCAGGCAGGCTTGATTCACCAGGGACTGGGGCACGTTGCCGCCCACCGGGCTGTACCGGGTGGCGGGGCGCTGCGCCCCGATCCGCTGACCGAGCAGCGCACCGGCATCGCGGTAGCGCGCGGAGAGCAGGTTCACCACCCGGATCGAGTCGACCGCGCGCAGTACCCGGTCGTGCGCGGCGTGGCGGGCGGCGGCCACCATGAGGTCGACGGGTTCTATCGCGTCGGTGTCGTCGCGGTGGTTGACCTGGCCATAGCCGATCAGTACCGGTGTCCGGGGGTCGACAGGCATGGACGTCAGATTAATCCGCGGCGAACAGCACGCCGTCGGCGATCAACCGGTCGGTCTCGCCGTCGTCGAGTTCGAGCAGTGACCGGCAGATCTTCCGAGTGTCCTGACCGGGTAGCGGTGCGGGCCGCTGCGGCGCCACCGGGATGTTGCGGAAGGGGGCAGGGCCGGTTTCCGCCGGCAGCGGGTGCTCGATCAGGGGGTGGATCATGGGCGCGTACACCGCGCGGTGGGCCAGCTGGGGGTCGTCGGCGACATCGGGCGGCCGGTTCATCGGCGCGGCGGGCACGCCGTGGCCCTGCAGCAGTTCGGCCACCCCGGCGGCGGTGCGGGCCATGGTGTGATGGCCCAACGCTGCGGCCAGCTCCGCACGGTGGGTGATGCGTCCGGATCCAGTGCGCCAGCGCGGCTCATCGGCCAATCCGTCGTCGAAAGCCGCAGCGACAGCACGCATATCGGCATCGGACCGGATCGAGATCACACACCATTCGTCATCGCCGGCGCACGGGCAGACCAGATCCACCGCGGTGTCCGGCTGGACCGATGCGCCCGCGGCGCGGGCCACGTAGCTGGTGTCCAGCTGGTTGACCGCGGTCTCGGCCTGCGACACGTGAACGTGACTGCCGGCGGCGGTACGCCGGCTCCCGATCAACGCCGCGAGCGCCCCGATCGCGGCGACCCGCGCTACCACGTGGTCGGGAAAGACCGTGGTGGCATCGTAGAACGGGTGGCGCTCCGAGTCGCCGGAGTCATCCGGAGACGTCCACAGCGCGGTAACCCCGGCGGTGGCACGCACCAGCGGGCCGTACCCCATTCGGCCGCTCCACGGCCCGGACTCCCCGAACGCGCTGCTCTCAGCCAACACCACCCGCGGGTTGATCTCACGCAGCACCTCGTAGGAGAAGCCCAGGGCGGCAAGCGTTCCCGGTTTGAAGTTGGCCAGTACCGCGTCGGCTTCGCCGACCAGTCGCGCGAAGATCTCCTTGCCGGCCGGACTCCGCAGATCCAGGCCGAATCCCGATTTGTTGCGGTGCGTCCAGGCGAATGACTCGCTCATCGCCTCACCGGGGCGGGCCTGCCGCAGCCCGTCCGGGTAGGCCGCGCTCTCCACCTTGATGATCTCGGCACCCAGGTCTCCGAAGAGACGGCTGGCCTCGCCGCCCGCCACAATGATCCCGAGGTCGATGATGCGTAGTCCCTGGAACGGCCGGGCGCCCGCCTCGCCGACCGGTGCCCGCTCGGCCAACGGTTCGGCCAGCCAGCCGGCGCTCGCGTCGCCGACCGCCGGTGCCGGGGTTCGGAATCCGGATCGGCCGCCGTCGACCACGTAGTAGCCGGTCGGTATCGCCGCGGTCAGGCCCGGAACCAGCTCGGCCTGTGTGACCGCCCCCGCGGCCACGAAGTGCTCTTCGGTCAGCACCTTCGCCGGATCCCCCACCGCCGCGATCGGCACTCCCCTGGACTGTCCGGCGCTGACCAGATCCGCCATGTCCTGGTCGGCAAACAGTTCCCGCAGCAGCGCGCTGATCTGCGGCCAGACCGCGAACCGCTCGCCGATCACGCCGTATTTGGGGTCGGCGAATTCGGCCGGTTCGCCCAGCCAGGTCCACAGTGCACGCCACTGGCGCGGTGACATGACACAGAGCCGGACGTAACCATCGCGGCACGCGTAGATCGGGTAGGCGTCCTGGTTGCGGGGCCGTCCACGCCACCGGGTCGACCTGCGTTGGGCCGCGGCGGCCTGGCCGTGCGCTCCGAATACGGGATCCAGCACGGCCACCACCGCATCGAATCGGGAGAAGTCCAGGTAATCCCCGCTACCACAGCGCAGCCGGTTGTAGTAGGCGACCAGCACCGCCCAGGCAGCCTGTACCGCTGCGGTTGCCGAGGCGATCCCGTCCGGCGGCAGTACCGGGGTTCCGGTGGTGGGGCCCGACCGGGACAGGGCACCGGAGAGTGCGTAGAGCACCGCGTCGGTGGCCTGCCACTGTGCGCGCGGCCCGCTCGTCCCGAAATCGGTGACCGACATCGTCACCAGGTGAGCGAATCGATCGGCCAGTGCAGCGCAGGAGGTCCCGAACTCCGTCGCGCGGCCCGGCAGGCCGCTGTCCACCACGATGTCGGCGGTATCAGCCAGCTCGTCGAAGCGCCGGCGGTCCCGCTCATCGGCGGGGTCCAAGGTGATGCTGCGCTTGTTCGCGTTGTGCAGCGCGAACGCAACACTCACACCGCCCAGCAGCGGAGCCGCGGCCCGCGCCGGACTGCCGCCGGGGGGCTCCACCTTGAGCACGTCGGCTCCCAGGTCGGCGAGTAACCGGGTCACCGCGTCGGCGTCGCCGCCGGCCAGATCGAGCACACGAACCGATTTCAGCAGCACGCAGTCAGGGTAATGAATCGGTTGCCGCGGTCACGCTTGGGCGCGACAATGGAAAAGGTGAGTGCAGCCGACGCGACTCCGTCACCGCCCACCCTCTCCAACGATGAACTGGCTCGCCTCGATGCCTACTGGCGCGCCGCCAACTATCTCTCGGTAGGTCAGATCTATCTGCTGGACAATCCCCTGCTGACCGAACCGCTGCGGGCCGAGCACATCAAGCCCCGACTGCTTGGGCATTGGGGCACCACGCCAGGGCTCAACCTGCTCTACCTCCACCTCAACCGGATCATCCGCGAGCGCGACGCGGACGTCATCTTCATCACCGGGCCCGGCCACGGCGGTCCGGCACTGGTCGCCAACGCCTACCTCGAGGGAACCTACAGTGAGGTGTACACGGGCATCGGCGAGAACGTCGACGGGCTGCGGAAGTTGTTCCGGCAGTTCTCTTTTCCCGGCGGTATACCCAGCCACGTGGCGGCCGAGACACCGGGCTCCATCCATGAAGGCGGCGAGCTCGGCTACGCGCTGGTGCATGCCTTCGGTGCGGCCTTCGACAACCCCGAACTGGTAGTGGCCTGCGTGGTCGGCGACGGCGAGGCCGAGACCGGACCGCTGGCGGCCAGCTGGCACTCGAACAAGTTTCTCAACCCCGCCGTGGACGGCGCGGTGTTGCCGATCCTGCATCTCAACGGCTACAAGATCGCCAATCCCACTGTGCTGGATCGTATTCCGCAGTCGGAGTTGGAATCTTTGCTACGCGGTTACGGGTACCGGCCGATCACCGTCGCCGGGGACGACCCCGCCGTCGTACACCAACTGCTCGCCGCCGCCCTCGATGACGCGTTCGACGACATCGCGGCGATCCAGCGAGCCGCGCGCACCGAGGGCTCGTCGATGCGGCCGGTGTGGCCGATGATCGTGTTGCGTACCCCGAAGGGCTGGACCGGGCCGAAGGTGGTCGACGGACGACAGGTGGAGGGGACCTGGCGGGCGCACCAAGTGCCGCTCGCGCAAACCCGCACCGACCCCGAGCACCGCCGGCAACTGGAGGAGTGGCTCCGCAGTTACCGCCCGGGTGAACTGTTCGATGCCTCCGGTCGCCTGCTGCCGGAGTTGTCGGCGCTGGCGCCGCGCGGGGACCGCCGGATGAGCGCCAACCCGCATGCCAACGGAGGGCTGCTGCTCCACGATCTGGACCTGCCTGATTTCCGCGACTACGCGGTGCCGGTGACCCGGCCGGCCACCGAGATGCACGAGGCCACGCGGGTGCTCGGCACGTTCCTGAGCGACGTCATCGACCGCAACCGCGACCGGTTCCGGTTGATGGGTCCCGATGAGACCGCCTCCAACCGGCTCGCGGCGGTCTTCGACACGACCGACCGGGTCTGGCTGTCGAAGACCGTCCCCGGCGACGATCACCTGGCCCCGGACGGGCGAGTCCTGGAAGTGCTCTCGGAGCACCTGTGCCAGGGCTGGCTGGAGGGCTATCTGCTGACCGGCCGGCACGGGCTGTTCAACTGCTATGAGGCATTCGTGCACATCGTCGACTCGATGTTCAACCAGCACGCCAAATGGCTGGCCGTCAGCCGCGAACTCGCGTGGCGGCAACCGATCGCCTCGCTGAACTATCTGCTGACCTCCCACGTCTGGCGTCAGGACCACAACGGCGCGTCACACCAAGATCCCGGGTTCATCGATCTGGTGGCCAACAAGCGACCCGAAGTGGTGCGGGTCTACCTGCCGCCGGACGCCAACACGCTGCTGTCGGTTGCCGATCACTGCCTGCGCAGCCGCAATTACGTCAACGTGATCGTGGCCGGCAAGCAGCCGGCGCTGGCCTACCTCGACATGCCGGCGGCGGTGGCGCACTGCACCCGTGGTCTGGGTATCTGGGAGTGGGCCGGCACCACCACCGGTGAGCCGGACGTCGTGCTCGCCTGCGCCGGGGACATTCCTACGCTGGAAACCCTGGCCGCCGCCGACATCCTGCGTGACGAGCTGCCCGACCTGGCGGTACGGGTGGTGAATGTCGTGGACATCATGCGCTTGCAACCGACGACCGAACATCCACACGGGTTGCCGGACACCGAATTCGATGCACTGTTCACCCGCGACAAGCCGGTGATCTTCGCCTACCACGGCTACCCCTGGTTGATCCACCGACTGACCTACTCGCGGGCGAACCACGACCAGATGCACGTGCGCGGCTTCCGCGAACGCGGCACCACAACCACACCGTTCGACATGGTGATGCTCAACGACCTGGACCGTTTCCACCTGGTGATGGACGTGATCGACCGGGTACCGGGATTGGGTGGTCGCCACGCGGTACTGCGCCAGCAGATGGTCGATGCGCGGATGGCCGCGCGGCTCTACACCCGCGAGCACGGGGAGGATGATCCCCGGATCACCAACTGGACCTGGCGATCGGGCGCAGAGCCGAACGGCGGCGAGATAAGGTGACGGCCATGACTGCTCACCCCGCACCGGTCCGGAGGCGCCGCAAGGCGATGTCGTTGCTGCTCGGCGCCCTTGTCGCGTCGGCCACCATCGCCGGTGCCGGGGCGGCCGGCGCGACGCCGGACCTCACCAGGGTGCCGGTCCGCTACGACCTCACCGGTACCGGGGTCGCCAGCTACATCACCTACCAAGTCCAGAACGGTCAGGCGCACGCCACCAACGCCACGCTGCCGTGGTCCCTTCAGTTGACCGGCGCGATGACGAACGCAGCCAGTCCGTCCTCGTACTCGCTGAGCGCGCAGAGCGCCGGTCCCGGCGCCCTGACCTGTACGGTCACCGTGAACGGCAAGGTGGTCAGCGAGAACACCGCCACCGGCAACCCGGCGCGCGTCCTGTGCGAGACCCACGGCCCCAAGTAACCGGCAGTTGGCGCGGCTCGAGGCAGGAGAGCCGAAGCTGGGAGGGCGTCCCCCGACGACGCACAGCCCCGACGCGGTGTCGCGCGTAGAATTCGGTCCAATGTCTGGCCACGAGTTCGCGGTGCCGTGGGGGCGGCACCCGTTGGTGTCGCAACTCTCGGCACTGAATCATTTCCGCGCCTTCGTCGACGTCGCCGTCGTCGTGGTGGTGCTGGCGCTCGCCAATCTGATCGCGCATTTCACCACCCCGTGGGCCGCGGTCGCCACCGTCCCGGCCACCGCCATCGGCTTGATCGCGCTGGTCCGCTATAGCGGCCTGAGCTGGAGCGAGCTCGGCCTGGGCCGGGCGCACTGGAAATCCGGGTTCGGCTATGCGCTGGCCGCGGTGCTGGTGGTGGTGTCGGTGATCGCGATCGGCGTGCTGTTGCCCGCGACCCGGCCGATGTTCCTGAACAACCACTACGCCACGGTCTCCGGTGCGCTGGTCGCATCGATGGTTGTCATCCCGCTGCAGACCGTGATCCCCGAAGAGTTGGCGTTTCGCGGCGCGCTGCACGGTGCGTTGCACCGGGCGTGGGGGTTTCGTGGCGTCGCGGCGGCAGGTTCCCTGCTGTTCGGTCTGTGGCATGTCGCAACATCACTCGGCCTGACCAGCAGCAACGTCGGTTTCACCCGGATTCTCGGAGGCGGGTTCTTCGGCATGCTGGCCGGCGTGACACTCGCGGTGCTGGCCACCGGAGCCGCGGGCTTCGTGTTCAGCTGGTTGCGGCGGCGCAGCGGCAGCCTGATCGCGCCCATCGCGCTGCACTGGTCCCTCAACGGGGTCGGCGCGCTGGCCGCCGCGCTGGTGTGGCAGGTCTCTGGCTGAGTCGGCCCGGCGGTTCAGCGAGGCTCGACGCAGGAGAGCCGAAGCTGGGAGCGCCGCATCGGCCCCGCGCATCAGACCAGCAGCACCGCCGCACCTGCGATCCGGCCCGCACCTAGATCGGCCAAAGCCCGGTCGGCCTCACCTAGCGAATACTCCGGCGTGGTCACTTCGATGTGGTGCGCTGCGGCGAAGTCGAGAAAAGCGCGGGCATCCGCACGAGTGTTGGCCGTGACCGACCGGATCTGACGCTCGCGGAACAGGTGGCGCTGGTAGTTCAGCGGTGGGATGTCGCTGAGGTGGATTCCGGCGATGGCCAGTGTGCCGCCGGCGTCCAGTGCCTGACAGGCGGGCAGCACCAGCTCGCCGACCGGGGCGAACAGGATCGCGGAGTCCAGCGGCACCGGTGGCGGATCGGCGGCGCCCTGGGCCGAGGCCACACCCAGTTCCAAAGCCAACTCCCGCGCTCGTTCCCCGCGGGTCATAACGTGTACCTCGGCGCCACTGGCGAGGGCGACCTGCGCGGTGATGTGCGCACTGCCGCCGAACCCGTAGATGCCCAGCCGCCCACCCGGAGGCAGGTCCGCCCGCTGCAAGGATCGGTAGCCGATAATGCCCGCGCACAGCAACGGCGCCAACTCGGTGTCGCGGTAGCCGCCGGGCAGTCGGAGGGCAAAAGCTGCTGGCACCGTGGCGAATTCGGCATAGCCGCCGTCGTCATCCCAGCCGGTGTAGCGCGAATGCGGGCAGAGATTCTCGTCGCCGCGCCGGCAGTAGCGACACGTGCCGCAGGTGTGCCGTAACCAGGCGATTCCGACCCGGTCCCCCACTGCGAACTCGTCACCGGCGTCGGCACCGACTTCGACGACTTCGCCGACCACCTCGTGGCCGGGGATCACACCGGGGCGGTGCACCGGAAGGTCACCCTCGGCGACGTGCAGGTCGGTACGGCACACGCCGCAGGCCTGCACGGCCACCAGCAGTTCCGAGGGTTCCGGTCGCGGCACCGAGGTACTGACCCGCTCAAGTGGCCGGTTGGCTATCGGACCGGGACGTCGGACGCGCCATCCCGTCATCGACACACCCGCCACCTGCGACGCCATAGACCTATGGTGCGCTTTCCACGGCCGGGCCGGCTACCTGCGGCGAGCCAATCCGACGACCCACAGCAGGATGATGGCCCCGCCCAGGGAGACGAAGAAGGTGAACCACCTGCGGCCGTGCTCCACGTCGACACCGAGCCAGCCGAGCAGCATGCCGCCGAGGAAACCGCCGATCACGCCGATCACGACGTTGAGCAGGATCCCTGAGCCACCGCGCTTCATGATGCGGTTCGCCAGCCAGCCGGCGATGCCGCCGATCAGGACGTAGGCCAGCCAGCTGACCGACGTCGGAGTGGACAGCGCTGCAGCGAGATAGCTTCCGGCCATGGGCGTCATCGGGGCTTAGGCAGCGGGAGCGGGTCCCTGCGCGGGAGCGGGTCCCTGTGCAGGAGCGGGTCCCTGCGCGGGAGCGGGTCCCTGTGCCGGAGCCGGGATTCCCGGAATGCCCGGCGCCGGACCCGGCGCTGCTTCCGCGGGGGGTGCGCCCAGCGGCCGGATGGACTCGGCCAGCGCGATGGCCGCGTTGGTGTCCACCGGGTTGTTGGCGGTGCCCAGCCACACCACGAACCAACGCTCGGCCTGCGGGCCGGTGCCCTCGGCCGGCGGCACGCCGATCACGCCGCTCCAGATCTGGCCGACCGGCTTGGCCGGGTCGGTGAACTTGACCTCGTAGTACGACGCGCTACCGGTCAGACCACCGCCGTTGAGCGGCGCGTTCACCTGGTTGGCGCGGGTGCCCGGGTAGGGCATGAAGAACTCGCCCATGTCCGATCCGAGGCGGGTGGCTGCCTTGGCGTTGTCGGCTTCAGCGCTGGCGTAGAGCCGCTGGTCGAGCTTGCCGAGCACGATCCGGGTGTCGTTGGCCACCGGCGCCGGCTGCCCCGGCAGCATCGGCTCACCGGTCTTCTTGCTCAGCAGCGACGAACCGTACTCAAGGTGGCTGGTGTCGGACTGCACCCAGCCGCCGGGCAGCACGAAGCTGAAACCGCCCGCGACGTCGTCGACACGACCCACCTCGGGTGCGGCGGGCTCAGCGGCCGGAGCCGGGGCGTCCGGGTCGGCCGGCGGGGCATCCGCGGTGGCCGGCGGTGCGGGAGGAGACGGCGGCACCGGATCCGCATACACCGGCGCCGCAGCGGCGAATGCCAACGCACCCGCGACCGCAGTCGCGGCCATCGCCCGAATTCCCCTGGAGGTCAGGTCCACCTGCTTCATGGCAGAAAAACCTACCGCGTTGCCATCCGTACGCAAGTTACGCCATGCCGGGGTGTGTCGCGCGCAAGGTCACTTCCTGGGCTTTGACCCCGAACCAGACCGTCTCACCGGGCGCCAGACGGAGCTCCGCCGCTGCGTCCGCGGTGATGTCCGCTGCCAGCCCCGGCGCACCGTCGGGCTGGTCCACACCGCGCACCTGGACCGTGCTGCCGCGTACGTCGAGCTCGGCCACGACCACCTCAAGCAGATTGCGCGGACTGCCGTGGCGCGGCGGCTCCCGGTAGACCGCCACCGCCCGCGGTGTGCTGACCGCGACCGCCGTCCGGCCCGGCTCCGCACCGTCGTCGGTGGTGCCGTGCCACTGGTCTCCCCACCCGGTCCGCAATACGCCGGCGGCGTCAAGCACCCCCGCGACCAGATTGACGCCGGCGATCTGGGCCCCGAAGCGACTCCGCGGTGCAGCCAATACCTCTGCGGCACGGCCTATCTCGGCGATCCGACCGGATTCGAGGACCAGGACCCGATCAGCCAGCGCAAACACGTCGAGCAGATCGTGCGTGACCAGCACGGTGGTGCGTCCGGCCGCACCGAGCACGTCGCGCAGCACCGTGCGCACCGCTGAAGCCGCACCCACGTCGAGCCCGGCCAACGGCTCGTCGAGCAACAGCACCTCCGGTTCAGCGGCCAGGGCGCGGGCGATCGCGACCCGCTGCTCCTGCCCCCCGGAGAGGCGGCGCGGCCGGCGCTCGGCCAGCCCTTCGGCGCCGACCGCGCGCAGCCACGGCGCCGCGAGGGCTCGGGTGCGCGCCCGGCGCAGGTCGAAGCGACGCCGGGGATGCGACCCGAATGCGACGTTGGCCGCCACGCTCAAATGCGGGAACAGCAGCGGATCCTGCAGCAGCAGGCCCACCCGGCGATCCCAGGTCGCCACCTGAACTCCGGCCCGGGTGTCGGTCAGCACCCGATCGCCTGCGCGGACCACGCCCTCGTCGGGCCGCAGCAGTCCCGCAATCACGTGCAGCAACGTCGACTTCCCGGCGCCGTTGGGTCCCAAGACCGCCAGCACCTCGCCCGGGCCGACGTCCAGCCGCACGTCCAGGCCGCGCTCGGCGACCACGGCCTGCACGCTGAGCCCCCCGGTCGCGGCGGTCACCCGATGTCGCCCAGTCGTCGGGCGCCCAGGACGAGCACTACCACGGCGGCAACGGCCACCAGCAACAGCGACATCGCCGCCGCGGCGTCGGCATCCGACACGCGTTGCAGATAGATGGCCAGCGGCAACGTCCGGGTGACACCTTCAAGCGAGCCGGCAAAGGTCAGTGTCGCGCCGAATTCCCCGAGTGACCGCGCGAATGCCAGAACCGCTCCGGAGATCAGACCCGGCGTCAACAGCGGCAGGGTGACCCGCCACCACACCGCGCTGGGCCGTGCGCCCAGCGTGGCCGCCACCGTCTCGTAAGCGGCACCGGCGGTGCGTGCCGCGCCTTCCAGCGCGATCACCAGAAACGGCAACGACACGAACGTCTGCGCCAGCACCACCGCGCTGGTGGTGAACGGGATATGGATTCCGGCGGCCTCCAGATAGCGTCCCAACAATCCGAGCCGGCCGAACGCATACAGCAGCGCGATTCCACCCACCACCGGTGGCAACACCAGCGGCAACAGCACCAGTGGTCGCAGGAGGCGCACCACGCGTGACCGACTGCGCGCCAGCACCAGCGCCATCGGCACACCGAACAGCACACACAGCACCGTGCTGGCCGCGGCGGTGCGCAGGCTCAGTTGCAGTGCGGTGATGGCGGAGGGACTGCTGATCAACGCCCAGAAATGTGGCCAGTCGACTTTGGTCGCGATCCCCACCAGCGGCAACACCACGAATGCCGCGCCGATCGCGGCGGGCACATAGACCCAGCCCGGCAGGTGATCAGGCCGGCTGACCACGGCCGGTCAGGGCTTACCGAAACCGGCCGCGTGCAGCACCTTCTGCCCCGCCTCGCCGGTGACCAGATCGACGAACGCGCGGGCCGGCCCGGGCGAAGCCGCCTCCCGTAGCAGCGCGATCGGGTAGGTGTTGACCGCGTCGGCAGCCTCGGGGAACTCGATGGTGGCCACCTTGCCCCCGGCGTGCTGGGCGTCGGTGCGGTAGACCACACCGGCATCGGCCTGGCCGGTGGTGACCTTGTTGAGGACGTCGGTGACGTCGGGTTCCTCGCTGACCGGGGTGACCGTGACACCGGTGGCGTCTTCGACCTTGTGCGTCGCCGCGCCGCACGGGACCGGTGATTGACACACCACTACCGCGAGCCCTGGTGCGGCCAGATCAGCGAAGGACCGCACCCCGTGCGGATTGCCGGGTGCTGTCACGATCACCAGCGTGTTGGTGGCAAACGCCACCGCCGCGGCGTCCAGCAGGCCGGCCTGCGCGACCTTGTCCATCTGGGTGGTGTTGGCCGAGGCGAAAACGTCGGCGCGCGCCCCCTGGGTCAGTTGGGTGGCCAGATCCGAGGACCCGGCGAAATTAAAGGCCACCGCGACCCCGGGATTGTCGGTTTTGAACTGCTCGGCGATCTCGGTGAACGCCGGCTGCAACGACGCCGCCGCGAACACGGTGATCGTCGGGGACACCGGCTCCGTGCTACAGCCGGCCATTCCCACCGCCAGCACGCCCGCCATCGCTCCGCAGACCACGCGGGTACGCCCCATGGCTGGCAGCCTAGCGGCGATCGCAAGCGGCGCGAAGCGGCGCGCGGCGGGTCGCCGCCGTCAACACAGCGGCGATCGCAAGCGGCGCGAAGCGACGCGCGGCGGGTCGCCGCCGTCAACACAGCGGCGATCGCAAGCGGCGCGAAGCGACGCGCGGCGGGTCGAATCCCGGTGCACCCCGGACTGTGGCCGGATCGTGTCTGTGCCGAGTTCCGCCCCATCCCCGCAAACCGGCTACCGTCCAGTAACATAGCTCGGAACACAAGGAGGACCTACCGATGGATGTGCTGGTCACCGGTGGTGACACCGAATTGGGTCGCACCGTTGCCGAGGGTTTCAGCGAGGCTGGCCACAAGGTGACGCTCGCCGGTTTGCGCGGCCCCGAGCTCGAGGTCGCCGCCAAAGAACTCGACGCCAATGCGGTCGTCTGCGACAACACCGACCCGGCAAGCATGCTGGCTGCCCGCGGGTTGTTTCCGCACCACCTCGACACCATCGTCAACGTCCCGGCACCACGCTGGCAGGGCGGCGACCCGCGCGGCTATTCGCTGGCCGACCAGGCCAGCGCCTGGCGCAGCGCGCTCGACGCCACGGTGCTCTCGGCGGTGCTGACCGTCGGCACCATCGGCGACCACCTGCGCTCGGGCGGCTCGATCATCTCGGTGCTGCCGGAAAACCCCCGCGACGGCGGTGCCGACGCCGCGGTCAAGGCCGCACTGTCGAACTGGACCGCCGGCCAGGCCACTGCGTTCGGCACCCGCGGAATCACCGTCAACGTGGTGGCCGCCGGCGAAGGCGCCCGGCCGGGCTACGACGGACTGACCCGTGTGCCGCCCACCGGGGCCGCTGAAATCGCCCGTCTCGCGGTATTTTTGACCTCGCCGGCTGCCCGGCACATCACCGGCCAGACGCTGCACGTCGGCCACGGGGCGCTGGCCTGCTTTGCCTGACTGTGACGGGAGTGGCTAATCCCACAACCACTGGATGCGGTGACCGCCTTTTAGGTCGACTAGCGTATTGGGTGAACGCAGTCACCGTCGAGGAGCAACCGGATTCCCATGAGCGCCCAGCCTGAAGTCACTGCGCAGCAGAGCCGACGCCACCAGGTCGTCATCATCGGCTCGGGATTCGGTGGTTTGACCGCGGCGAAGAAGCTCAAGCGCGCCGACGTCGACGTCAAGTTGATCGCCCGCACCACTCACCACCTGTTCCAGCCCCTGCTGTACCAGGTTGCGACGGGCATCCTGTCCGAGGGTGAGATCGCGCCGTCCACCCGCGTTGTCCTGCGCAAGCAGCGCAATGCGCAGGTGCTGCTCGGCGATGTCACCCGCATCGACCTGGCCGGCAAGTTCGTCACCTCCGAGGTGCTCGGCCACACCTACGACACCCCGTTCGACAGCCTGATCATCGCGGCCGGCGCGGGGCAGTCCTACTTCGGCAACGACCAGTTCGCCGAGTTCGCGCCGGGCATGAAGACCATCGACGACGCGCTGGAGTTGCGGGGCCGCATCCTGAGCGCCTTCGAACAGGCCGAGCGGTCCCGAGACGAAGCCCGACGGGAGAAGTTGCTGACCTTCACGGTGGTCGGCGCGGGCCCCACCGGCGTCGAAATGGCCGGGCAGATCGCCGAATTGGCCAACTACACACTCAAGGGCGCGTTCCGCAACATCGACTCGACCAAGGCGCGGGTGATCCTGCTCGACGCCGCTCCGGCCGTGCTGCCGCCGATGGGCGAGAAGCTGGGCCGCCGGGCCGCCGAGCGGCTGCAGAAGATGGGTGTGGAGATCCAGCTCGGCGCCATGGTCACCGACGTAGACCGCAACGGACTGACCGTCAAGGATGCCGACGGCAAGCTCCGGCGGATCGAATCCCAGTGCAAGGTGTGGTCCGCCGGTGTGTCGGCCAGCCCGCTGGGCCGCGATCTCGCCGAGCAGTCTGACGTCGAGCTCGACCGCGCCGGGCGGGTCAAGGTGTTGCCGGACCTGTCCGTGCCGGGGCACCCGAACGTCTTCGTCGTCGGCGACATGGCGGCCGTCGACGGTGTCCCAGGGATGGCGCAGGGCGCCATTCAGGGCGCCAAGCACGCCGCCAGCACCATCAAGGCTGAGCTCGGCGGCGCCGACCCGGCCGACCGGGAGCCCTTCCAGTACCTGGACAAGGGCTCGATGGCCACCGTGTCCCGGTTCTCCGCGGTCACCAAGATCGGGCCGCTGGAGTTCAGCGGTTTCCTGGCCTGGCTGGCCTGGCTGGGGCTGCACCTGATCTACCTGGTCGGGTTCAAGAACAAGATCAGCACGCTGCTGTCGTGGAACGTGACCTTCCTGAGCACCCGGCGCGGCCAGCTCACCATCACCGAGCAGCAGGCTTTCGCCAGAACACGCCTGGAGCAGCTCGAAGTGCTGGCGGCCGAGGCGCAACGCGGGGCCGAGCGCGCGGTCAGCTAGCGTCGCCGGGCGCCGTTGACCCAGCGGCGCCTGCCCCGTATTGACCGTCTACTCCGACAGGTTCTGCAACCGCACCTGGCCGCGGGCGAGCACCCGCTCGTCGGCATCGGTGATCGTCACCAACCACAACTGCTGGCGCCGGCCGCGATGAATCGGGGTGGACGCGGCATAGACGGTTCCCGACGAGACCGCCCGCAGGAAGTCGGTGTTGTTGTTGACCCCGACGACCGTGCCGACCGCGTCGCCGCCGTCGCGGTTGAGCCAGGTGTGCGCCGACACGCTGGCCACGCTTTCGATGATCGAGCAGTACACGCCGCCGTGCACGATTCCCGCCGGCTGGCAGAGTTTGGGCTGAAGCTCCAGCGTGGCGTGCGCTCCGTCCGGGCCGACGTCGGTATAGACCAGGCCGATCTCGGAATCGAAGGGCGCGGAGAAGTCGGACAGAGATCCGGTGGCAGCCATGTGATGGTTCTACACGATGCCTGGAAGGGCGATCCGTTCCCATCACACCTGGGTCGCAGCAGACGCTCAGCTTCTGATACGACGCCCGGTAGTAATTAAGGGTAGGCTTGCTCCGTTGCCCGGGGAGTTGATAACAAACATGGCGAAGCAGACCCATTTAGGGGACTTGGAACGCGCGGTGATGGACCACCTGTGGTCATCGCCAGAATCTCAGACGGTGCGCGAGGTCCACGAGGCGCTGTCAGCGCAGCGCGACCTGGCATACACGACCGTGATGACGGTCCTGCAGCGACTGGCCAAGAAAAACCTGGTGTCGCAGATTCGCGATGACCGTGCACACCGCTACACACCGGTCCGGGGCCGCGACGAATTGGTCGCCGGGCTGATGGTGGAGGCACTCGACCAGGCCGCCGACTCGGGCGACCGCCGCGCTGCGCTGGTGCACTTCGTCGAACGCGTCGGAGTCGACGAGGCCGACGCGCTGCGGCGTGCACTGGACGAACTGGAGGCCAAACACCGCATTCGCCTCCCAGGTAGCGGCCGACCTGCGTCCTGAGGGAGACTTACAGCGTGTCCGCGCTGGCCTTTTCCATCGTCGCGCTGCTGCTCGTAGGGCCGGTACCCGCCCTGCTCGCGCGCGCTGACTGGCCGCTTCGCGCTCCGCGGGCCGCGCTGGTGCTCTGGCAGGCCATCGCCATTGCCGCGGTGCTGTCCGCGTTCAGCGCCGGGCTCGCCACCGCGAGCCGCCTGCTGATGCCCGGCCCGGACGGGCGGCCCACCTCGACGATCGTCGGCTCGCTGGACCGCTTGGGTTGGCCGCTGTGGACCTTCTACGTCGCGGTCTTCGTGTTGACCCTCATGGTCGGGATGCGCCTCACGTGGACGGTATTGCGGGTCGCGATCCGCACCCGGCAGCGCCGGGCCCACCACCGCATGCTCGTCGACCTGGTCAGTGTCACCGACCGCCCGCCCGCCGTGCGCACCAGTGGGCTGCGCATTCTTCAGGTGATGCAGCCGCTGGCCTACTGCTTGCCGGGGGTGCGGAGCCGGGTGGTGGTCAGTTCCGGCACGCTGGACGCGCTCGGTGACACCGAGTTGGCCGCGCTGCTGTGTCATGAGCGGGCCCATCTGCGTGCGCGGCACGACCTGGTACTCGAAGCGTTCTCGGCCGTGCACACCGCGTTCCCCTGGTTCGTGCGGAGCGCCAGCGCCCTGGACGCCGTGCGGCTGTTGATCGAACTGCTCGCCGACGACGCGGCCGTGCGAGTGGCCGGTGCTCCACCCCTGGCCCGCGCCCTGGTCACCTGTGCCTCAACCAAAGTGCCCGCCGGTGCGCTGGCAGCCGGCGGCACCAACACGGTGCTGCGCGTGCAACGGTTGTCGGGACAGGGCAACAGCCCGGCGCTGGCCGCTGCCGCCTATTCGGCCGCAGCAGGGGTGCTGACGGTGCCCACGGTGGCGCTGGCGGTACCGTGGCTCACCGAGTTGCACCGACTGATCGCGGGGTAACCTGCGCCGTCCGGCGTGCCGGGCATCGAATCACCTACCACCGAGAGGCGAATACATGAGCGCGTCGGACGTTGTTGGCACCGCCCAGATCGGCGTGACCGGACTGGCAGTCATGGGATCCAACATCGCGCGCAACTTCGCCAGCCATGGCTACACCGTGGCGCTGCACAACCGGTCGGTCGCCAAAACCGACGCACTGCTCGACGCCTACGGCTCCGAAGGCAGCTTCGTGCGCAGCGAGACGATTCCGGAATTCCTTGCCGCCCTTGAGAAGCCGCGCCGAGTGCTGATCATGGTCAAGGCCGGTGACCCGACCGACGCCGTCATCAACGAACTCGCCGACGCGATGGAGCCCGGTGACATCATCATCGACGGCGGCAACGCGCTCTACACCGACACCATCCGCCGGGAGAAGGCGATGGCCGCCCGTGGCCTGCACTTCGTCGGGGCCGGGATCTCCGGCGGCGAGGAAGGCGCACTCAACGGGCCCTCGATCATGCCGGGCGGCCCCAAGAAGTCCTACGAGTCGCTGGGGCCACTACTCGAGGAGATCTCCGCCCACGTCGACGGGGTGCCGTGCTGCACCCACATCGGTCCGGACGGCGCGGGGCACTTCGTGAAGATGGTGCACAACGGCATCGAGTACTCCGACATGCAGCTGATCGGTGAGGCCTACCAGCTGCTGCGCGACGGGCTGGGCCTGACCGCACCGCAGATCGCCGAAGTGTTCACCGAGTGGAACGCCGGCGAGCTGGACAGCTACCTGGTCGAGATCACCGCTGAGGTGCTGCGACAGGTCGATGCCAAGACCGGCCAGCCGCTGGTCGACGTCATCGTCGACGAAGCCGAGCAGAAGGGCACCGGCCGCTGGACCGTCAAGTCCGCTCTGGACCTGGGGGTTCCGGTTACCGGCATCGCCGAGGCGGTCTTCGCCCGGGCGCTGTCGGGCTCGGTCCCGCAGCGTCGCGCCGCGGTAGGCCTGGCCGCCGGAAACCTCGGCGAACGCCCCGCGGACACGGCACAGTTCACCGAGGACGTTCGCCAGGCGCTGTATGCCTCCAAGATCGTCGCGTATGCGCAGGGCTTCAACCAGATTCAGGCCGGCAGCGCCGAGTACGGCTGGAATGTCACCCCGGGTGACCTGGCGACGATCTGGCGGGGCGGCTGCATCATTCGCGCGAAGTTCCTCAACCGCATCAAGGAGGCCTTCGACGCCGACGCCGACCTGGTGAGCCTGCTGGCCGCACCGTATTTCCGCAGCGCGGTCGAGGCTGCCATCGACTCCTGGCGCCGGGTGGTGACCACGGCCGTGAGCCTGGGTATCCCGGCCCCTGGTTTCTCCTCGGCCCTGGCCTACTACGACGGCCTGCGGACCGAGCGGCTGCCGGCTGCGCTGACCCAGGCCCAGCGCGACTATTTCGGCGCGCACAGCTACGGGCGGACGGACTCGGACGGCAAGTTCCACACGCTGTGGAGCGCCGACCGCAGCGAAGTTCCGGTCTAGCGGCCTAAACCAGCAGGCCCAGCACGCCGTCGGTGAACGCCTGCGGGTCCTCGATCTGCGGATAGTGGCCCAGCCCGGGCAGTTCCACGACGTCGGCGGCCGGGCGCAACTGCCGCAGGCCCTCGAGCACATTGGTGGTGGCGACCGGATCACCCAGGCCCCACACGAAGCCCAGCGGCTTGGGCCAGTCGCGCACTGCACCGTGCCAACGGTGCGCATACCGCACCCGTTCGTCGAGATAGGCCGAGAGCAGGTGCGCGATCCGGTTTCCGCCGTTGTGGGTCAGCAGGGCCCACTGCGCGGCGGCCTCATCGGAGGTCAGCGGGTGCTGGGGGCTGAACAGTCGACCGAAGCCGCGAACGAAGCTGCGCCGATTCGTCAGCCGCGCGGCGACAGCGCCGAACGGGCCACGCAGCACCTTCTGGATCGGCCGCAGACTGGCCCGCTCCAAGATCACGCTGCCATTGGTCAGCACCGCACGTTGCAGGTCGAAGGTCAGAGCGCCTTCGAGATCGCGGGCCAACAGTTCAGTGGCCACCGAGGTGCCCATGTCGTGGGCGGCCAACACCACCGGACCCGATGCGCTCGATGCCACCACCTGCTCCACCAGGTCGGACTGTTCGAACAGGCTGTAGCGATGTGAGCGCGGCTTGTCCGACAATCCGAACCCGAGGAAGTCCATCGTCAGCCAGGAGCGGCCGGCCAAGCGGTCCACGACCGATCGGAAATCGTAGGAGCAGGACGGAAAGCCGTGCAGCAGTAAGACAGTCGGCCCGTCCCCCGCACTTGATCGCACAAACAGCCGGCCCGCGTCGGTAGACACCCACCGGCCACCGTCTTGCCAGTCGCTCATACTGCTTCGCCACGCCGCATTCGTCATCGCGGTCATTGTGCGCTGCACCTCAGATCAGCGCCAGCAGATCGGCAAACGCCGAGCCGGCCGCGTCGGCCGACCCGAGATTCGACAATGCGTCGGAGATGTCGTTGAGCACCGCCTCGGGGAATCCGAGGAACGTCGTGCTGATGTCGTGCAGTCCGGTCTGCAGCACGTCACCGATGGTGGTCGCGTCGCCGCCCAGCAGCGCCTGATACAAGTTCCACGCAGCAACCTGTGGTGTGGTGATCAGGTCACGCACGTCCATGATCAGCTTCGTCAGCAGTCCCGGGTCTTCAGGGACTGCAATCCCGTTCCAGCTGACCAGCGTCCAGCCGTCGGTGGGGTTGCCCTCGATCTGCACAATGCCGGTGTTGGGCAACAGCGGCGATCCATCGTCGTTGGCGAACATCGTCTGCAACGTCAGCGGCAACAACAGCGAGATATCGGGGTTCTTGACGTTGAGCGCCACCCAGGCGGCGATGTCGGCTTCGTTGTTGAAGGCCACCGCGGTGATATCGCCGTTGTCGCTGACGACCGGGTTGGCCATCGCAGCGCTGTACATCGCGTTGACGGCGCCCGTGAAGTTCTGATTCATGACCACCCCGTTGGGGTCCTCGACCGATCCCGGGATGGGCGCCAGCACCAGTCCGAACAACGTCCACAGCATGGGCGTGAACTGGTACAGGAACCCGGCCAGGCTGGCGATCGGCTGACCGGCGTAGATGCCGCTGTCGATCTCGTTGAGCCCCGGCAGAATCTGTGTCGTCATGTGTTCGAGGGCGGCGAACGGCGCTGCGGTGTCCATGTCTCTGATGGCCTGTCCGGAGAAGATCCCCGCGACCTGGTCGCCGAGCTGGTCGTAGAGCTTGTCGGCCACGTCCTGCGCCTGCTGCACGCCGAGATCGCTGAGCGGCGGACCCGGGTGGTCCGGCGAAGGAGTGATGACATCGTTGAACGGCGGCATCCGTTGTCCGTGCCGAACGATGTCGATCACGATGTCTTGAGTCTCGCCGGCGGCCAGCGCAATGCCGGAAACCGCGCCGCCGGGTTGCGCCGGCGGGACGACGGCGATGACACCGGCTCCGAGGAGGGCGACGCCGGCGGCAACCGGACAGATCGAAGATATCTGCATGGCGGCCACCTCCTAACCGAGATTTCCGATGGCATCGATGATGTCGGTGAATACCGAACCCGGGAACTGGACCAGTGCCGAGCCGACGTCGTCGAAGCCGGTCTGCACCGCGGTCATGATCGTGGCCGGATCACCGCCGAGGACGGCTTCCCAGATGTGCCAGAGCGCCGCTTGCGCCGGCAGCATCACGTCGCGCACGTCGACGAACAGCGCGCTCAGCAGATCCGGATTCTCCGCGATGGCGTGCCCGTCCCAGCTGACCAGCGTCCAGCCGTCGGTGGGGTTGCCCTCGACTTCGACGATGGCGGTGTTGGGCAGGAAAATGGTCGTCTGGCCGTTCGGGACACTGTTTGCCTCTTTGATGAGGTCCAGGAAGAACGGCAGGTCGGGGTTGTCGACGTTCTGCATCACCCACGTGAAGATCGACGCTGTGCTGGTGAACGCGACATCAGTGACCTGACCGTTGTCGCTGATGACGTCGCTGTTGGCCAGGGCGTGGTCATACATTGTTTGAACACCGTCGTCGAATCTTTCACCCATGACGATCCCGTTCGCGTCGTGCGAGCCCGGGCCTGGCAGTAGTGCCAACCCCAGCGGCGCTCCCAACGTCCAGCCGGCCACGGTCAGAAAGGCCAGGCGGCCGCCGAGGCTTTCAATGGGATCGAGCGCGTAGGTTCCGCTGTCAACCTCGTCGAGTTGGGGCAATAACTGCGGGGTCATGCCCACCAGATCAGCGAACGGCGCGGCGGTTTCCGTCACCCGGAGACCCTGCCCGGCGAAGAGGCCGGCGACCTGGCCAAGCTCGTTGAAGAGCTGGTGCCCGACGTCGGACGCCTGTTGCTGTCCGAGTTCGCTGAGCGGCGCCCCGGGATGATCCGGGGAGGGGGTGAGCATGTTTTCGTACGGCGAGATCATTTCTGCGTGCCGCACGAAGTCGATGACGATGTCTTGGGCGTCACCGCTTGTGAGCTGGATGGCGAATGCGGCCGCGGTCGACGGGGCCGGCGGCGCGGGAACCGGAGCGACGGCGATGCCGCCGAGCAGGGCGGCGCCGGCGGTGAGGGACACAACGTGGCTTGCCTGCATTATGGGCACCTCTTTTAGGCGATATTGGCGGTTGGCATTTACGATTCCTAGGCTGGATTTCAGGAACATGACCGCTATTTAGCGGTACGCGAGCTACTGCTAAATAGGACTCCGATGATCACGCGATCCGCACCGCTGGATTGCGTTAGCTCAGCCGACCACGACCACGTTCAGAGCTGCGCGAGATCGTGCATCTCGCTCACCGTTCCCGCCGTGGGATGGGGACGCTGTGGCACCGGAATCGGCAAGGCGCACCGGAGCGCCGATGCTGGCCGGATCTGCTCGTCAGCAGAAGCCAGGTTTGCCCGATATTCCTTGTGCTGTAACCCAAATAAGACGCAGGGGCGTGAATCCCTGTAGACGATCTCGAGCCCGAACAGACGGCTATGATCCCCGGTTGCGCCACTGCCGGTGCAGCTTGCGTTGCAGATAGCCCTCGACGCGACATTCCCGTCTTTCCGCGGCGGCATCGAACGCCTGCGGAGGACAAACTCGGGGGACGATCGAGAGGACACAAGAAGCTGCACCGGGGGCCGTTATTGCCGGCTCCCACCGAGAGCAGCTAACTATCATCAAGGCCCCCTGAACGTTGTCATGATGTTAACCGACGATCCTGCTGTGAGGAAGATCAATTTTTCGTTCGGTAACTCAACGACCCCGGCAAGTGGTATCCCCCGTCGCGCGGGCGGTACCGTGGCTGACCGGGCCGAAATGGCGTTGTCCGGCGGATGCCGGAGTCCGGCTCACGACGTGTGGAGGCGAATAGATGGGCTCTTCGGAACCCGACAGACCGGTGGTGGCCGCCCGATGAGATTCGTCAGCGGATATGACCCCACCCACGACCTGACCTACAACGACGTCTTCATCGTCCCCAACCGCTCGGCCGTCGACTCACGGCTGGACGTCGACCTGTCCACCCGGGACGGGTCGGGCACCACCATCCCCGTGGTGGTTGCCAACATGACCGCGGTGGCCGGCCGACGGATGGCCGAGACGGTGGCGCGCCGCGGCGGGATCGTGGTGCTGCCCCAGGATCTGCCGATCGACGCCGCGAGCCACACCGTGGCCTTCGTGAAGAGTCGCGACCTGGTCGCCGACACCCCGGTCGTGCTCTCCCCCGACGACTCGGTCTCCGACGCGATGGCCTTGATCACCAAACGTGCGCACGGGGTCGCGGTGGTGGCGGTCGACGGCCGGCCCACCGGCTTGGTCACCAGGGCGTGCTGCGAGGGCGTGGATCGCTTCACCCGGGTCCGTGATGTCGCGCTTGCCGAGCTGATCAGCGCGCCGGTGGGCACCGATGCGCGCGGCGTGTTCGAACTTTTGGAGCACGCGCCCGTCGACGTCGCGGTGCTGACCAATCCCGACGGCACCCTGGCCGGCGTGTTGACCCGCACCGGCGCGATTCGGGCGGGGATCTACACCCCGGCGACCGACGGATCCGGGCGCTTACGAGTCGCAGCCGCCGTCGGCATCACCGGCGACGTCACGTCTCGGGCGGCAGCCCTGCTGTCGGCCGGCGTGGACCTGCTGGTCATCGACACCGCCCACGGGCATCAGGAGAAGGCCGTGCAGGCCATCCGCGCGGTCGCGGCACTGAAGCCGGGCGTGCCCCTGGTGGCCGGCAACGTGGTGTCGGCCGAGGGCACCCGGGACCTGATCGCCGCGGGCGCCGACATCGTCAAAGTCGGTGTCGGGCCCGGCGCCATGTGCACGACCCGGATGATGACCGGCGTGGGCCGCCCCCAGTTCTCCGCAGTCGTCGAATGTGCGGCCGCGGCCCGCGAGCTCGGCGCACACGTGTGGGCCGACGGCGGGGTGCGCCATCCCCGCGACGTCGCGCTGGCGGTGGCCGCCGGAGCGTCGAACGTGATGATCGGCTCCTGGTTCGCCGGGACGTATGAGTCTCCCGGGGATCTGATGTTCGACCGCGACGGCAGGCCGTACAAGGAAAGCTACGGAATGGCGTCCAAACGCGCGGTGGCCGCGCGCACCGCCGCTGACAGTGCGTTCGACCGCGCCCGCAAGGCATTGTTCGAGGAAGGCATCTCGACGTCGCGGATGGCGGTGGACCCCGAACGCGGCGGCGTCGAAGATCTGCTGGACCACATCACCTCGGGCCTGCGCAGCACCTGCACCTACGTCGGGGCGGCCGACCTGGCCGAGTTACATGACCGGGTGGTGCTGGGAGTGCAGTCAGCTGCGGGATTCGCCGAGGGTCATCCGCTACCGTTCGGCTGGTGACACCCATGGGCGCGAGCTGGCGTAACGGCTCCGGGACAACTCGCCGGATGTCGCCATGACCGTCGCGGTCACGGTGGCCAGTCTGCTGGCGTTCGCGATCCTGACCCTGGGCACCGCGGTGTTCGTGGCCGCCGAGTTCTCCCTGACCACCCTGGAACGCAGCGTCGTGGAGGCCAACGCCCATCGCGGCGGCCGTCGGGACGCCTACATCAAAGACGCCCACCGCACGCTGTCATTTCAGCTTTCCGGCGCCCAGCTGGGCATCTCGATAACCACCCTGGCCACCGGCTATCTGGCCGAACCGGTGCTGGCCCGCTGGCTACGGCTGCCGCTGGCGGCCGTGGGCCTGTCCGAGCGGGCGACCGGCGGGGTTGCGCTGGTCCTCGCGCTGGTGATCGCCACGTCGTTGTCCATGGTGTTCGGCGAGTTGGTGCCCAAGAACCTGGCGGTGGCGCGACCGCTGCCGACCGCCCGCGCCGTGGCGGGGCCGCAGCTGCTGTTCTCCCGGCTGTTCGCGATCGCGATCCGGCTGACCAACGGGACGGCGAACCGCATCCTGCGCCGAGTCGGGATCGAGCCGGCCGACCGGCCGGCCTCTGCCCGCTCAGCGCGCGAGCTGGCGTCGCTGGTGCGCAATTCGGCGCGCAGCGGTGCCCTCGACCCCACCACCGCTGCTTTGGTGGAGGCGTCACTGCGATTCGGCGCCCTGACCGCCGCCGAGCTGATGACGCCGCGATCCAAGATCGTGAGCCTGCAGGCCGGCGACACCGTCGCCGATCTGGCCGCGGTCGCCATCGACACCGGTTTCTCCAAGTTTCCCGTGGTCGACGGCGATCTGGACGCCACCGTCGGCATCGTGCACGTCAAGCAGGTTTTCGCGGTCGCCGTCGCCGATCGCGCAGCCACCCCGGTGACGGCCGTGGCCCAACCGGTCGCGGTGGTGCCCTCGACCCTCGACGGCGACGCCGTGATGGATCAGATCCGGGCAAACGGTCAGCAGGTGGCCATGGTCGTCGACGAATACGGCGGCACCGCCGGCATGGTCACCTTCGAGGACCTCATCGAGGAGATCGTCGGTGATGTCCGCGACGAACACGACGACGCCACCCCCGACGTGGTGGCCTCCGCCGGCGGTTGGCAGGTGTCGGGCCTGCTGCGCATCGACGAGGTGGCCGCCGCCACCGGCTACCGCGCACCGGAGGGCTCCTACGAGACCATCGGCGGCCTGGTATTGCAGGAACTCGGCCACATCCCGGAGGCCGGCGAGACGGTCGAGTTGACCGCGTTCGAGCCCGACGAGCTCTCTGCCCACCCGCCCCGCTGGCTGGCCCGGGTGGTGCGGATGGACGGTCGGCGTATCGACCTGCTGGAACTCACCCATCTGGGGGCAGGCGATGGCTGATCTGTTCAACATCGCGTTCACCGTGCTGCTGATCGCGGCGAACGCCTTCTTCGTCGCCGCCGAGTTCGCCCTGATATCGGCACGACGCGACCGGCTCGAGGCGCTGGCCGAACAGGGCAGGCAAAGCGCGGTCACGGTGATCCGGGCCGGTGAGCAACTGTCCCGGATGCTGGCCGGGGCGCAGTTGGGTGTCACGGTGTGCTCGATCCTGCTCGGCCGCATCGGTGAGCCGACCGTCGCCGACCTGCTCGAGCCCGCGTTTCGGCTGGCGGGAATACCCGACGCGCTGCTGCACACGGTGGCGTTCGTCGTTGCCTTGACGATCGTGGTGGCGCTGCATCTGCTGTTCGGCGAGATGGTGCCCAAGAACATCGCCCTGGCAGGCCCGGAGACCGCGGCGATGCTGCTGATCCCGCCCTACCTGGTCTACATGACCGCGGCCCGGCCGTTCATCGTCTTCTACAACTGGTGTGCCAACGTCACCCTGCGCGCCATGCGGGTAGAGCCCAAGGATGAGCTGGAGATCACGGTGTCCACCGTCGAGTTGAGCGAGATGATCGCCGAGTCGGTCTCGGCGGGTCTGCTCGACCTCGAGGAGTACACCCGATTGACCCGCGCCCTGCAGATCCGCACCCGGGTGGTCGCCGATGTCGCGCTGCCGATCGGTGACATGCGCGCTGTACCGGTGGCAGCCACCGGGCGCGGCCCGACGGTGTCGGCGATCGAAAAGGCCTTCGCCCAGACCGGCTACTCCCGGTTCCCGGTCGTCGACCAGGGCGAATTCGTCGGCTACCTGCACATCAAAGATGTGCTGTTGCTCGGCGAGACCTCGACCGGGTCGGGGGACGCGGTCGTCGACGTCGCCGTTGTGCGCCCGCTGCCGCGCATCCCCGCCTCGCTGCCGCTGGCCGATGCGTTGTCGCGGCTGCGTCGCCATAACAGCCATCTGGCGCTGGCGGTCGCCGACGACGGGACGGCGGTGGCGATGGTGACCCTCGAAGACATGGTCGAGGACGTCGTCGGCACCGTCCGCGACGGGACGCACCGTGTTTGACCTGGCGGAACGAGTTCTGCAAGCCCGGCAGTGGCAAGCCCGGGCCGAGGACTACCGGCAGCGCCTGGAGAACTTTCTGGCCCCGCTGCTGCGCCGGATCGCGGCAGGCGACCCGGTGCCGAAATTCCTGTTCAGCTACTACAGCCTGCGGCCGGCGCAGTTGCGCAACTGGAATCCCGGCTTCGGTGTGGCACTGGCCGGGCCGCAGGCGGTGCGCGACTACCGCGCACGGCGCGGCTACGCGGTGCGCGACGGCCGGGTCGGCGTGCACGCGGATTATCTGCGTGAGCGAGTCGACACCGTGGCGTTCATCGCACGACTGTTGCGCGCCACCGGCGAACGGCCGGCCCAGCTGAACTGCTTCGGCCTGCACGAGTGGGCAATGGTGTATCGCTGCGACACGGTGCGCCACGGTCATGTTCCCCTGCGGCTGAGTGCGGCCGAGACCGACGCGGTGGTTGAGTCAATTCCGCTGCGCTGCACGCACTTCGACGCGGTCCGCTTCTTCACCCCGGCAGCGGCGCCGCGCAACGCCGCGACGCCGAGCCGGGCCACCCAAATCGCTTGGGAGCAACCGGGTTGCCTGCACGCCAACATGGACATCTACAAGTGGTGCTACAAGCTGGGTCCGCTGATCGACTCCGAACTGCTGCTGTCCTGCCTGGAGCTGGCTGCGTCGGCGCGCGAGATCGACATGCGCGCCAGCCCCTATGACCTGAGCCACTACGGTTATGCGCCGATCACCATCGAAAACGCGGCCGGCCGTGCCGAATACGTGCGCTGCCAAAGCGAGATCGCACACCGCGCCGCACCGCTGCGGACCGCACTGTTGGATCGGTGCGACCTACTGACAGAAATCGCAGGATGCGAATAGCCTCGCGACCTGCCGGTAAGGTGGTAGGTCGGCTATGAGGGAGGAAATCATGACGGACCGGGTGTCGGTGGGCGACCTGCAGGTCGCACGCGTGCTGTATGACTTCATCACCGACGAGGCCCTGCCGGGCACCGGCGTCGACCCGGACAGCTTCTGGGCCGGCGTGGACAAAGTCGTCACCGATCTGACGCCTAAGAACCAGGAATTGCTGGCGCGTCGCGACGAGCTGCAGGCGCAGATCGACAAGTGGCACCGGCACCGGGTCATCGAGCCGCTGGACACCGAGGCGTACCGGGCCTTCCTCACCGAGATCGGCTACCTGCTTCCCGAACCCGAGGACTTCACCGTCACCACGGCCGGTGTCGACGACGAGATCGCGGTGCAGGCCGGCCCACAACTGGTGGTCCCGGTGCTCAACGCCCGGTTCGCGCTCAATGCCGCCAACGCCCGCTGGGGCTCCCTGTACGACGCTCTCTACGGCACCGACGTGATCAGCGAAGACGACGGCGCCGAGAAGGGAACGGGATACAACCCGGTGCGCGGCGACAAGGTGATCGCCTATGCCCGCCGGTTCCTCGACGACTCCGTGCCGCTGGCCAACGGCGCCTGGACCGAGGTCAAGAGTTTCGCGGTGAACGACGGCGCGCTGGTGGTCACCCTGGGCGACGGGCTGGAGACGGCGGTGGCCGCACCGGCGGAATTCGTCGGCTACACCGGTGAGGCCGCCTCGCCGTCGTCGGTGCTGCTGTGCCACCACGGGCTGCACATCGAAATTCTGATCGACCCGGCATCGCCGATCGGGTCCACCGACTCCGCCGGCATCAAAGACGTGGTGCTCGAATCGGCGGTCACCACGATCATGGACTTCGAGGACTCGGTGGCCGCGGTGGATGCCGAGGACAAGGTGCTCGGCTACCGCAACTGGCTGGGGCTGAACCGCGGCGACCTGTCTGAGCAGGTCAGCAAGGGCGACAAGAGCTTCACCCGCACCCTGGCCGCCGACCGGGAGTTCACCGCCCCGGACGGGGGCACCCTGACCCTGCCGGGCCGTAGCCTGATGTTCGTTCGCAACGTGGGTCACCTGATGACCAACGACGCCATCACCACCAGCGCGGGCGCGGAGGTGTTCGAGGGCATCCAGGACGCGCTGTTCACCGGGCTGATCGCATCGCACGGCCTGACGGCCTCTGACGACAACGGTCCGCTGGTCAACAGCCGCACCGGGTCGATCTACATCGTCAAGCCGAAGATGCACGGCCCGGACGAGGTCGCCTTCACCGCCGAGCTGTTCAGCCGGGTCGAAGACGTCCTGGGTCTGCCGCAGACCACCCTCAAGATCGGCATCATGGACGAGGAGCGGCGCACCACGGTCAACCTGCGGGCGTGCATCAAGGCCGCCGCCGACCGGGTGGTGTTCATCAACACCGGCTTCCTGGACCGCACCGGCGACGAGATCCACACCTCGATGGAGGCCGGGCCCATGGTCCGCAAGGCGAGCATGAAGTCGCAGCCGTGGATCCTGGCCTACGAAGACAACAACGTGGACGCCGGCTTGGCCACCGGCTTGACCGGCCACGCCCAGATCGGCAAGGGCATGTGGGCGATGACCGACCTGATGGCCGACATGGTCACCCAGAAGATCGGCCACCCGCGCTCGGGCGCGAGCACGGCGTGGGTGCCGTCCCCGACCGCCGCCACCCTGCACGCGATGCACTACCACCAGGTGGACGTGTTCGAGGTGCAGAAGGAACTGACCGGAAAGCGGCGCGCCACAATCGATCAGCTGCTGACCATCCCGCTGTCGGAGGGTCTGGCCTGGGCGCCCGACGAGATCCGCGAAGAGGTCGACAACAACTGCCAGTCGATCCTGGGCTACGTGGTGCGCTGGATCGACCAGGGCGTGGGTTGCTCGAAGGTCCCCGACATCCACGACGTGGCGCTGATGGAAGACCGTGCCACGCTTCGGATTTCGTCACAGCTGCTGGCGAACTGGTTGCGGCACGGGGTGATCACCGCCGACGACGTGCAGTCCAGCCTGGAGCGGATGGCCCCGGCGGTGGACCGTCAGAACGCCGGCGACGCGAGCTACCGGCCGATGGCGCCCGATTTCGAGTCCAGCATCGCGTTCGCGGCCGCACGCGAGCTGATCCTGTCGGGGACCACCCAGCCCAACGGCTACACGGAGCCGATCCTGCACCGGCGTCGCCGGGAGTTCAAAGCCCAGGCCGGTATCTGAGCCAGCGCAGACCCGAGGACATCACCGTGGCCGGACGACTGACCAGGCGGAGAGGACGCACCCACCGTGGGTAGGCACAGTTTCCCCGGCCCGGACGATTCCGACGACGAGCCGGTGGGCGGCAACGAGCCCGACGACAGCCCCTTCTCCGACGGCCCCGATCTGTTCGGCTTCGGCGACCCCGACGACGACGACTACGTCGACGACTACCACGACGCGTTCTATGACGAGTCGTTCTCCGACGGTGGCGACCCCGGATACCGCGAGCCGAACTATGGCGCGGGCTACGACCGCGCCCGATCCGAGGCCGGATTCGACGATGCCGACCCGGCGCAGTACATGCGTCGCGGCGGTGAGCCTGATGAAGAATCGCGGTACCGCACGGGTCCTTTCGGCGCCATCGGCGGCGTGATCGACGAGTCGCACCCGGGCGGGGCACCCGAGCCAGAAGATCCGCGCGGCGGTCACCGCAATCTCGAGCGGTGGCGCCGCCATCGCAACGACTCGGGGCCGCGCGGCGTCAGCGTCGGCGTGATCGCCGCGCTGGTGTCGGTGATCGTCATCGTGGGGGTGGTGATCGGGTGGCGCTTCTTCGGCAACTCGCTGTCGCATCGTTCCGCCGTCGCCGCCGGCAACTGCCCGGCAGGTGATCTGACGGTGGCCGTCGTCGCGGACCCGTCGATCGCCGACTACGTACAGAGCTTCGCCGACAGGTTCAACAAGACCGCCAAGCCGATCGGCGACCGCTGCGTGTCGGTACGGGTCAAGCCGGCCGATTCCGATGCCGTGGTCAGTGGTTTCATCGGTGACTGGCCCGCGCAACTGGGGCAGCGCCCGGCGCTGTGGATTCCGGGCAGTTCGGTGTCCACCGCCCGGCTGCAGGCCTCCGCGGGGGCCGAGACGGTCAGTGACAGTCGTTCGCTGGTCACCTCGCCGGTGTTGTTGGCGATCCGCCCCGAACTCAAAAGCGCGCTCCAGAAGCAGAGCTGGGCGAGTCTGCCCGACCTGCAGTCCGACCCCGACGGACTGGGTCCGCTCGGGCTGCCCGGCTGGGGGCCGCTGCGGCTGGCGCTGCCGATCGGCGGCAACGGCGACGCCGCCTTCCTGGCCGGCGAGGCAGTGGCTGCCGGCGTCGCTCCCAAGGGCGCACCCATCATCGATGGGGTCGGTGGAGTGCACCGGCTCGCGGGCGCACAACCCAAGCTCGTCGACGCTTCGCTCGCTGAGGCGATGAACGTGCTTCTGCGCCAGGGAGATCTGGCTGCTGCTCCGGTGCATGCGGTGGTGACCACCGAGCAGCAATTGTTCACCCGCGGCCAGTCGCTGTCGGATCCGGCGACCGAGCTGGCATCCTGGCGGCCGCCGGGCCCGGTGCCGGTCGCCGACTACCCCACCGTGTTGCTCGCCGGCTCCTGGCTGTCGCAGGAACAGGTCAGTGCCGCCAGCGAATTCGCGCGCTTCGCGCGCAAGCCCGACCAGCTTGCCGAGCTGGCCAAAGCCGGGTTCCGCGTCGAGGGTGTCGAACCGCCCAGCAGTGAGGTCACCGGCTTCCCGGCGGTGTCGGACACCCTGTCGGCCGGCGACGACGCGACGCGCGCCGCCCTCGCCAACGCCCTGACCACCTTGCCGGGCAGCGCGGCCGTCACGGTGATGCTCGACCAGTCGATGACCACCGACGAAGGCGGCAAGAGCCGGCTGGCCCATGTGATCGCTGCGCTCGTTCAACGGATCAAAGTCCTGTCCCCGAATTCGTCTGTGGGCCTATGGACCTTCGATGGCACCGAGGGGCGCGATGTGGTGACCGGCGGGCCGTTGGACGAAGCACTCAACGGCGGGACTCGCGCGGACGCCTTGGTCAGGGAGCTCGACGAACTGAGCTCGACGCCAGGGGGCGCGGTGTCTTTCACCACGCTGCGCCTGGTATACAACCAGGCCTTGGCCAACTACCGCCCCGGGCAAGCCAATTCGGTGCTCGTCATCACCGCGGGGCCGCACACCGACCGGACTTTGGATGGCCCCGGGCTCCAAGACTTCATCCGGACCACCAGTGACCCGCAGCGACCGGTAGCCGTCAACGTCATCGACTTCGGCGCGGATGCCGACCAGGCGACCTGGCAGTCGGTGGCCCGACTGTCCGGCGGTACCTACCAGAATCTGCGCGGCGCCAACTCCCCCGAGCTGGCCGGCGCGCTCAACGCCTTGCTGAGCTGACTCAGCCTCGGCTAGCCCCGCTGCGCTACCCGCTCAGCGCGTCCAGGATCTGCTGCGGCACGGTGACCAACATTTCGGTGATCATCCCGCCGAACGAGCCGACGCTGATGCTGGCCAGGTCCAGGTTGCCCAGGCCGAGGTCGTCGAGGAGCTCACCGAGGTTCAGGTTCGACAGGTCACCGACCAGGTCGCCAAGGTTCAGCGGGAGGTTGTCGAGGCCCAGACCGCTGATCAAGCCGCCCAGGTCCAAACCGTTCAACAGCCCGGTGACGTCGAGCCCGAGCAGTCCACCACCCAGTCCGCTCAACAAGCCGCCCAGCGTCAGCTCACCGGTGGAATCGGCGAAGCCGAGACCTTCCAGGATTCCGCCGATGGTGAGGTCGCCGGTAGGCAATGTCACCCCGAGAGCGGCAAGCAGCGAGCTGACGGTCTCGTCGATGCTCTGACCGCCCAACAGGTCACCGAAGGTGGCCGTGTTCAGCGCGTCGATCAGGTTCTGCGGGGTCAGGACGACGGAACCGAGCACTTCGTCCAGAACGGTCCCCACGAGCGGCAGGCCGTTGATGATGCTCGCCAGCACAGAATTCAGGAAGTTGGTGATATCGGTGAGCGCACCTGTGGGCAGCCCGGCGAGCAGCGACCCCAGCGAGGAATCGACCAGGCCTCCGAAGCCCAGATCCGTCAGCAATTGGGCCAGGCCGAGGTTGATCTCGGTGTTGATTCCGAACGCGTTCAGCACGTCATCGAGGCTCAAGCTGTTCAGGTCGACGTCGGTGTCCAGGCCCAGCCCGCTGAGGATGCCGGTCAAGCTGAAGCTGCCCAACCCGAGGTCGCCCAGGCCCAGAAAGCTCAGCAGTCCGCCCAGGTCGGTGATGTTGCTGCCCAGCTTCAGGAGGTCACCCAAGCCGTCACCGCTGATCCCCAGCTCGGTGAGCAGTCCCCCCAGGGTCAGGTCGCCCAGGCCGAGTTGGTCGATCAAGGCTGCGAGGTTGACATTGGTCAGGTCGAGGTTGCCCAGCCCCAGGGCGTCCACCAGTTTGGTCAGGTTGAGGTCGGCCGCCATGTTCTGCTCGGGCGCCAGGATGCCGTTGAACACCGGGATGGTGATGATGCCGCCGAGCAGGCTCAGGTTGTCCTGGCCGTTGAGGTAGGCGTTGAGCACGGTGGCAGGCGCGTTGAGCAGCGCGGTGAAGCCGGTTGCCGGGTCGCCCAGGTCGGCGATCACGCTGTTGAGCGCGTTCAGGGTCGCCGCCTGCGACCCGAGATTGGCGATCAGCAACTCCATCGCCGGCGCCAGCTGCACCGAAACCGTCGCGGGCAGTGCTGTGATGTCGGTGTCCACGGTCGGGGTGAGATCGGTGAAGGCGCCGATCACCCCGAGCGGGTTGGTGAACATCGCGGTGAAGACCTGGAAGATCCCCGACCAATCGGCGTGTGCACCGATGTTCTGCACGTTGTCCCAGGTGTTGGTGAACAACTCCGTGTAGGTGGTGGTCAGCGCGACAGCGGGTGTTTCCGCTGATGAGAGCGCCGGCGCGGTGACGGGCTCGACCGGCACGACCGCGAGCAGTCCAGCACCCACGACGGCGATACCGGCGGTGAGGTGCGGACGAAGAATGAGGTGTTGCATGATCTTCCCCCAGACGATGTTAATCGTTATTCGGATGAGGTCAGCGTAAACCTCTTTCAGGTCCAACTTGAGATTTCACTGAACTTTCTGCGGGTGCACCCAGCGTTCTGCCCCGCCACCCGGGGCGCTGCGGCAGCCGAATTCGACCGATCTGATGCGGCTACGAAACCGCGCTGGTGGCTACTCGCCCAGCATGGCGAGGAGCTGCTGCGGCATGCTGACGAACAGTTCGGTGAACGTCCCGCCGAAGGCGCCGACACTGGCGCCGGCCAAGTTCACCTGCCCTTGGACGAAGCCCTCGAGTAGGTCGGCGAGATAGGGGTTCACCCAGTCCCCGACGAGGTCGCCGACGTTGAGTGACAGATCATCGAGTCCCAGAAAGCCGACCAGGTCGCCCACGTCAAAGCCGTTCAACAGCCAGGTCAGGTCCAACCCGAGTGGGCCATCGGTCAGTACGCCGCCGAGTGCACCCCCCAGCCCATTGAGCACGTCGCGCAGCGTCAGGTCGCCGATGGAATCGGTGAAGCCGAGATCTTGCAGGATGCCGCCGATGGTCAGGTTGCCTGCGGACAGCAATGCGCTGCCCACACTCCCCAACACCGAAGCGACGGGGCCGTCGATGCGCAGGTCTCCCAGCAGGTCGCCGAGCGTGAAGGTGTTCAGCAGCGACTCCAGGCTGTCGACTCCCAACAGGCCGCTGAAAAAGTCGGTCAGCAGCGGCCCTACCAGCGGAATGGGGTCGAAGAGGTCAGCCGCAGTCGCGTTGAGCCAGCTCAGGAGTTCGGTGAGAAGGCCGACGTCGGACAGTAGGCTGCCGAGGTGTTCGCCGGCCAGGTCGCCGTCGCCAAGCCCGACCAGTACCTGGCCCAGGCCCAGGGGAATCCAGGCGTCGATCCCGAATGCGCTTAGCACGTCGACCAGCCTGAAGTTGCCGAGCGCGAGATCCAGGTCGAGATCGCGGAAGAAGTCACTGCCGGGGCCCAGCTCGCCCAACAGGGCGGTGAGGCTGTAGCGGCTCAGCCCCAAGTCGCCCAGGCCCACGAAGTCGAGCAGATCGCCCAGGGTGCTGACGTCGGTGGCCAGCTTCAGCAGATCCCCCAGGCCTTCATCGCTGAACCCCAGACCGCTGAGCAGCCCACCCAAGGTCAGGGTGCCGAGACGGATCTGGTCGATCACGCCGTCAAGGTTCAGCTCGCTCAGATCCGGAGTGCCCAGGCCCAGCATCTGCAGCAACTGGGACAGGTTGAGGCCGATCTCCAAGTTCTGTTCGGGCGCCAGCACCCCGCTGAACAGCGGAATGCTGACGATGCCGTCCAGCAACGAAAGGTTGTGCTGGCCGTTGAGGTAGGCGTCGAGCAGCGTGGCCGGGGCGTTGAACAGCGCGGTGAATGCGGTGCTGGGGTCACCCAGCTCGTCGACCACGCCGAAGAGCGCGTCCAGCGTCGCCACGTGCGATGTCAGTCCGGCGATCAGCAATTCCAGTCCCGGCGACAGCTGCACCGAGAGCGTCGCCGGCAGCGATGCGGTGTCGGTGTCCACCGCCAGCGTGAAGTTGCTGGCCGCTTCGATCACCCCGACCGGATTGGCGAACATCGCGGTGACCAGCTGCGAGATCGCCGACCAGTCCGCGTGCGTACTGATCCGATCGATGTTGGCCGTGGTGTTGGAGAACAGGTCACCGTAGGAGGTGGTCAGCGCGACTCCGGCTGAAACCGCGGCGGCCGGCGGCGGTACCGCAACCGGAGCGAGCGTGACGATCCCTGCGCTGACGAGCGCGACGCCGGTGCTGACGCAGGAGCGAGAAAGTGGCTCCCGCACGAGTCCTCCTAGATCGGAACCTCAACCATGAGTTGGATAAGGGCGATCCTAGACTCTTTTTTGCTCTCGCTGAGACTTTGCTGGCTATTTCCCGAAGGCCGGGCGCCTCAGCTGTAGGCCTCCACCGGCGGACACGAGCAGACCAGGTTACGGTCGCCGAAGGCCCCGTCGATCCGGCGCACCGGGGGCCACACCTTCGGCCGGAACCCGCGGCCCAGCGGGTAGGCGGCCTGTTCCCGGGTGTAGGGGTGCTCCCACTTATCGACCATCAGGCACTCCGCGGTGTGCGGCGCCCCGCGCAGCGGGTTGTCCTCCACCGTCCATTCGCCGGTTCCGACCCGGTCGATCTCGCCGCGAATGGCGATCATCGCCTCGCAGAACGCGTCGACCTCGGCGAGGCTCTCACTCTCGGTGGGCTCCACCATCAGGGTCCCGGCCACCGGGAAGCTCATGGTCGGAGCGTGGAAACCGTAGTCGGCCAAACGCTTTGCGACGTCGTCGACCGTCACGCCGGTGCTCTTGGTGATCGCTCGCAGGTCCAGGATGCACTCGTGGGCGACCATGCCGTTCTCGCCGGTGTAAAGCACCGGGTAGTGCTCGTCCAACCGTCGGGCGATGTAGTTGGCCGAAGCGATCGCCGTCAACGACGCCGCACGCAGGCCCTCGGCACCCATCATCCGGATGTAGGCCCAGGTGATCGGCAGGATCGACGCGGACCCGTACGGCGCCGCCGACACCGGATGCCCGGCGGGCAACTCGGCGGCCAGCGGGTGGCCGGGCAGGAACTCGGCCAGGTGCGCGCGCACCGCCACCGGCCCGACGCCCGGGCCGCCGCCGCCGTGCGGGATGCAGAAGGTCTTGTGCAGGTTCAGGTGGCTGACGTCGCCCCCGAACCGCCCGGGCCGAGCCAGCCCGACCAACGCATTGAGGTTGGCGCCGTCCACGTAGACCTGGCCACCGGCGTCGTGCACGGCGGCGCAGATCTCGGCGATGTCGTGCTCGTAGACGCCGTGCGTGGAGGGATAGGTGATCATCAGCGTCGACAGCGCCGCAGCGTGCTGATCGACCTTGGCGCGAAGATCGTCGAGGTCGACGTCGCCGTTGTCGCGGCAGGCGACCACCACCACACGCATTCCGGCCAGCGCCGCCGACGCGGCGTTGGTGCCGTGGGCGCTGGAGGGGATCAGGCAGATGTCGCGATGCGATTCGCCGCGGCTGGCGTGATAGGCGTGGATCGCCAGCAGACCCGCGTACTCCCCCTGCGAGCCGGCATTGGGTTGCAGTGACACCGCGTCATATCCGGTGATGCCCGCCAGCCAGGTCTCCAGCTGCGCGATCAGCGTCCGCAGACCGACGGCGTCGCCGGCCGGAGCGAACGGATGCTGACGCGCGAATTCCGGCCAGGTGATCGACTCCATCTCGGCGGCCGCGTTGAGCTTCATCGTGCACGAGCCGAGCGGAATCATGCTGCGGTCCAAGGCGATGTCCTTGTCCGACAGCGAGCGCAGGTAACGCATCATCGCGGTTTCGGTCCGATAGCGAGTGAACGCCGGATGGGTCAGGAACTCCGACGTGCGGGTGGCGATGGGCGCGCCGGCCGGCTCGACCGCGGCCAGTCCGAAGGCATCCAGTACCGCGGCCACCTGTGCGTCGGTGGTCGTTTCGTCGCAGGCCACCGAGACGTGATCGGCGTCGACGCGCCACAGGTTGATCCCGCCGGCCTTGGCCGCTGCGATCACCTCGTCGGCGCGGCCGGGCACCCGGGCCAGCACTGTGTCGAAATAGCGGTCGTGCACCAGCGCCTCACCGAGTGCGGCACCGATCTTCTCGGCCTGGGCGTGCACTCGCCGGGCGATCGCGGTCAGACCGTCGGCGCCGTGGTAGCTGGCATACATCGCGGCCATCACCGCCAGCAGCACCTGCGCGGTACAGATGTTCGACGTGGCCTTGTCCCGGCGGATGTGCTGTTCGCGCGTTTGCAGCGCCAGCCGGAACGCCGCCGAGCCATCGGCGTCCAGGGACACCCCGACCAGCCGGCCGGGCAGCTGGCGGGCGTGACCGGAATGCACGGCGAGGTAGCCGGCGTGCGGGCCGCCGAAGCCCATCGGCACCCCGAACCGCTGGGCGGTGCCGAATGCCACGTCCGCGCCGATCTCGCCGGGCGGGGTCAGCAGCGTGCAGGCCAGCAGGTCCGCTCCCACCGCCACCAGCGCACCGCGCTCGTGGGCGGCCGCGATCAGCCCCGACCAATCGGTGATCCGGCCCGAGGCACCCGGCAACTGCACGATCACCCCGAAGAAGTCACCGTCGGGCAGTCCCGCACGCAGGTCGGCGGTGACGATCTCGATGCGCAGCGGCTCGGCCCGAGTCGCCAGCACGGCCGCGGTCTGGGTGAACACGTCGGAGTCGACCAGCAGCCGATGCGAGGTGCCTCGGGTGGCGCGGTGCATCAACGTCATCGCCTCGGCGGCCGCGGTGCCCTCGTCGAGCATCGAGGCGTTGGCGATCTCGCACCCGGTCAGCTCGGCGACCATGGTCTGGAAGTTCAGCAGGGCCTCCAGCCGGCCCTGGCTGATCTCCGGCTGGTACGGCGTGTAGGCGGTGTACCACGCCGGATTCTGCATGATGTTGCGCAGCAGCACCTGGGGGGTGAGCGTGTCGTAGTAGCCCTGGCCGATCATCGACACGGCGACCGTGCTGGCATCGGCCAGTTCGCGCAGTTCGGCCAGGGCCTGGGCCTCGGTGGCCGGGGCCGGCAGGACGTCCAGCCCGGGCGCGATGCCGTCGGCGCTCAGCGCGTCGAGGATGCCGGCGGGGACCGCCTTGGCGGCGAGCTCCTCCAGCGACGCGACACCGATGACGGCGAGCATCGCGTCGATCGCGGCGCTGTCGGGGCCGATGTGCCGGTCAACAAAGCGGGATTCGGTGTACTCGGACACGGGAACTCCTGGGCGCTAGACGACTGCGAGACGAATTCGTGTCCTCCCCCTCTGTCGTCTGCCCGGCCCGGGCGCCTGAGAGATTCGGCGCCGAGATTCCTGCGGCGCCTTTCCCCATGGGCGGGTGTAACCCGAACGGGCGTCACCGCTTTCCAGAGGCATCAATGCCGGCGCGGTCCGGGTGCCTGAGAGGTTGACGGAGAGGTATTGCTCCTTCGGCGTCCGCGGCTGGCTGCCACGGAACTCTCCCGCGCGGGGCTGATGCGGTGCCAATACTACCCGCCGGGCCCGGCCCGGCAGGATCCGCTGGGCACCGGGCCGCCGTCGTGGTATACCTAAGACTAGATTTGTAACATTCATATCAGTGGGTGGTGGAGATGGACGGGCTACGCCAGCGCATCGTCAACGAATTCGAGAACATCACCGGCCGGCATGACGACCCTGGCGTCTACGGTGGCCCGCCGGGCGACGTGGGCTTGATCGGTCCGAGCAGTGTGTCCTGGGAGGTGAACGCGGACGTTGCCGCGGTCGCGCAGGCCGGATTGCCGGCGATCGTGCTGGAGATCCTTCATCCGTCGGTGATCGCCGGCGTGCAGGATCTTTCGACCTACCGCCAGGATCCCTTCCGGCGCGCCCGCACCACCCTCGGTTACGTGTTGACCACGACCTTCGGCAACACCGAGGCCGCGACGCAGCTGATCGACCGAGTGAAGTCCATCCATTCCCACGTGACCGGCAACCGGCCCGACGGCGTGGCGTACCGCGCCCTGGACCCCGAACTGCTCGCGTGGGTGCACACCTGCATCCCGTGGATGATCATGCGCACCTTCGAACGCACGAATCGGCCGTTGACCCCGCACGAACGCGACCGATACCTGACCGAGCAGGCCACCATCGGCCGGATGGCGGGGGCCGAATGGGTGCCGTCGAACATGGCTGAGCTCGACGACTACGTGCGCCGGATGCGCCCGCACCTGGGGGTCAACGCGCAGACCCGCGAGTTCATCGACTTCCTGCTCACCGCACCCTTCTACCCCGACCTGCCCGACCCCCTCGACCGCGCGCTACACCGGTTCGCGGTGTACGCCGGCATGAGTTACGCACCGAGCTGGGCCCGAGAACTCACCGGATTCGACCGCCCGCCCATGCTGGTCAGGCGACTGATCGGCCCGGCGCTGCAGTTCGACGCCCGACGGCTCCGGTGGGCCTACGGCCTTCCCGCCTACGCCAAGCTGGCGCGAAAACGCGCCAACGGCGCCAGTGTGACCACCGCAGGAGCACCATGATCGACCGGCAGTTCATCACCGTCATCGGCGAAACGGTCGCCGGATCACCCGCCGACCATGCCACCGATCCGACCGCGCAACGCATTCTTGACGCCGCCGTTCACGAAGCGGCGACGGTGGGCCTGCGGCGCGTCACCATCGAAGAGGTGGTGCGGCGTGCGGGCGTGTCGCGGATGACCGCCTACCGCCGCTTTCCCCGTCGCGAAGATCTGATCCAGGCCCTGATCCGCCGCGAGACCCAGCGTTTCCTGGCGACGGTGGCCGACGCCATCGACAACACGCCCGACCCCCACCACGGCGTGGCCGAGGCCTTCGTCGCCGCCATCACCTTCGCCCGCGAACATCCGATGCTGAGCCGCGCCGCGCAGTTCGAGCCGCTACCGGCCGCCGATTCCCGGGACCTGCTGGCGATGGGATCAGCGTTTATCGCCAACTACCTGCACGGCGACGCGCCCGGCAGTCCGGGCCAGCCGGTGCGCTGGGTCGCCGACGTGTTCGCCCGGCTGTTCTTGACCTATATCTCGCTGCCATCCGCCGATCCGGACTTCCGCGATGATGCGGCGCTGCGACACTTCGCTCAAGAGGTCCTGACGCCGATGGCCGAACGCGCTGTCGAATAAAAGCTGTCGAATAAAAGCAATGCACCGCAACGGGTTTCGACCGCAATGCCGACGTCGCGGCGGTGATTTCTAGCCGGTTTTGCGGTCGCGGAACTTGCGGCGGCTGGCCAGCTCGTCTTCCGGCGCGGCGATCGACTCGCCGCCGTCGGCGCGCTCCCCGGGGAAGTCGGAGATCACGCCGGTCAGCTCGCGCATCGCGCCCGACACCGCGATGCCGAACACGCCCTGACCGCCCTGCAGCAGGTCGACGACCTCCTCAGCCGAGGTGCATTCGTACACAGTGGTGCCGTCGGAGAACAGCGTGATGTTGGCCAGATCCTGGACACCGCGCTCGCGAAGGTGGTCGACGGCGATCCGGATGTTGTGCAGCGAGATGCCGGTGTCCAGGAGCCGCTTGACGATCTTGAGCACCAGAATGTCTTTGAACGAGTACAGCCGCTGGCTACCGGAGCCGGCCGCGCCCCGGATGGAGGGCACCACCAGCGAGGTACGGGCCCAGTAGTCGAGCTGGCGGTAGGTGATGCCGGCGATCTGACAGGCGCTGGGGCCGCGGTAACCGACGAGTTCGTCGGGAACCGAGTCGTCCGGGAACAAGCCGCCCTGTACGGGTTGGCCGGCGCTGGAAGGGGCCGCCGGGACCTGACGGTCGCCCTGGTCGGACTGACCCGTGAAGTCCAGCTGTTCCTGCCCCGGTTGGTCGCCCACGCTGCTTCCTCTCGCCGATCGCGCTCGTTGCCACTGACTGGCCAGTGGCCGCGTTTGCTCTTGCCCGAGTTGGTCGTGAGCATACGCCGTCCGACGAGCTGCCGTGCAGTTGTTCCCGCCGTGGTTCAAGTATGGGGGCCGCGTTTTGCGCGTGTTGCTTTCGTTCGGGCGTGTCGCGTCGACGGCAGAGAGATGAAACGGATCTGTGACGAGGCTGAGTCCGCCGCGCCGGGTCAGGTTGCTTTGAAATCGTCGGGCGACACGCTATCGAGGAATTCCTTGAACTTCTCCACCTCGTCTTCGCGGACCGCGCCGCTGGTCTCGTCGTCGCCCTCATCGGGGATCAGCAGGCCCGCCTCGGCCAGCACCGCCTCTTCGACGAAAATCGGAACACCCACCCGCAACGCGATGGCCACCGAGTCCGACGGGCGCGCCGACACCGTGATGTCGCGGTCGAAGATCAGGTCGGCGTAGAACGTGCCCTCCTGCAGGTCGACGATCCGGACCTCCTTGAGCGAATGCCCGAGCGCGCCGATCAGGTCACGGATCAAGTCGTGCGTCAGGGGCCGGGCGGGCTCCACGCCCTGTTGCTCCAGGGCGATGGCGGCGGCTTCGGCCTGTCCGATCCAGATCGGGAGATATCGATCACCATCGGCTTCGCGCAGCAGCAGCACCGGCTGGTTCTGCGGCTGCTCGACGCGGATGCCGACCACGCGTACTTCACCCATCTCCAGTCAGCCCTCCGCGTTCGCGTCTGTCCCAAGTCCTTGTCGTCCCAGTCTGACTCGTCGCGAAACCCCCGGTCGGACAACCGGATGGCGCGCAACGAGCCAACGAGGCGAAGTCTAGTCCTCAGCCGTGCAGTACGTCGTGTACCGAGGACTTGAGCAGCGCGGTGTGTAGCGCGATCGCCAGCGCCGCGACCTCGCGCGCCAGGTCGTCGGCCCGGTCGCGTGCCCCCGCCTTGCCCCCCTTGACCAGCGGGCCCGCAATCTGGGCGATCAGGTCGGACTGCCGGTCGGCCGCAGAGCGGAAAGCACGCAGGTGCCGCGGCTCCACGCCGTAGTCGGCCAGCCCCCGCGCGCACTGGACGATCACCACGGCGTGCTCGTCGAACAGCCCACCCGGCCCGGCGCTGATCACGCCCGCTCTGACCAATGCCGTCAGCAGCGCGTCGTCGCCGCCGGAACGCTGCAGCAGATCCTCCCGACTCAGCCGCACCTGCCGCGGCGGCGCGGGCAGCGCCGTCGCGCCGTGGGCGGTCTCGCCGCCGGCCGACACCAGTCGTGGGGTGGGGTACGGCGACTCCGGGGACGGCAGCGCGCCATCGGGTTCGGCGTCCAGCCGCGCCTTGATCACCTTCAACGGCAGGTACTGGTCGCGTTGTGCGGTCAGCACGTAGCGCAGCCGTGCGCAGTCGTACGCACTGAATCGGCGATAGCCCGACGCCGCCCGCTGCGGCATGACCAGCCCCTCGGTTTCCAGGAAACGAATCTTGGAGACCGTGACGTCGGGAAAATCCGGCCGAAGCAGGTCCAGCACCGCTCCGATTGACATCCCGGCCAGGTCAGGGCTGTCAGGCGCGGTCATCAGCTGCCCGGCCCGGCCTCGGTCTCACCCGTCTTCGGGCCGGTCAGGAACACCAGCCGGAACTTGCCGACCTGCACCTCGTCGCCGTTGACCAGGACCGCCGAATCAACCGGCTCCCGGTTGACATAGGTCCCGTTGAGGCTGCCGACGTCGACAACCTGAAACTCGTTGCCCTCCAGCCGGAACTCGGCGTGACGACGACTCACCGTGACGTCGTCGAGAAAGATGTCGCTGTCGGGGTGCCGACCGGCCGCGGTGACCGGTTGGTCGAGCAGGAACCGCGATCCGGCATTGGGACCGCGCTTGACCACCAGCAGCGCCGAACCCACGGGGAGTCCTTCAACACCCGAGGTCAGGCTCTCGCCGCCCGCCTGCGCGGGAGCGTCGAGTTCGTTCAGGAAATCGGCGCGGAAAACCGATGTGGTTTCCACCGTGACCTCATCGCCTGCCTGGTCTTGCCCCGTTGCCGGGTCCTTCTCCGTCACCCGCTACTCCTCACTGGCCGCTGTTCTGCTACCTGGTCGCGCCCGCCGGACATGTCTTGCGCCCAACCCTGAATCGTTGAGTCGACCGTACCGCGCAGCGGTCCGTCATGTCCCCCGCACCGCGGGATCGTGTCGCCGGATGCCCAGCGTGTCCCGGCAGGCAGGCTAACAATCGTCATTCCGACAACGTCGCCCGGTAGGCGTCGGCGGTCAGCAGCCCCGCCAGACTTTGGTCCAGCGCCGCCGAATCCGCGTTCGCCACCTGAAGTTCCAGCAGCCAGCCGGCGCCGTAGGGGTCGGAGTTCACCAACTGCGGGTTGGCGTCCAGTTCGGCGTTGACCGCGCTCACCGATGCGGTGATCGGTGCGTAGAGGTCCGAGACCGACTTGGTCGACTCCACCTCGCCAAAGGCCTCTCCGGCGGTGACCTCGGTGCCCGCTGCGGGCAGCTGCACGAAGACCACGTCACCGAGGGCGGCCTGCGCGAAGTCGGTGATGCCCACGCGGACGGTGTCCGGGCCGGTGCGGTGAACCCACTCGTGCTCAGCGGTGTAGTACAGGTCGGCTGGAACTAAACTTTCCGAGCTCACGGTGATGGTGCTCCTTGCGCTGTCGGGCTCACTTGACTGGCTGAGCGTATTGGCGGGGTTTCGGTTGTCGCAACACGGTCACCTGAACACGGTCGGCCTGCTGCACCGCCATGGCGCCGCCAAGCCGCTTGACGCTGTCGACGGCCCCGCCGGGAATGTTCATTGCGGCCGCCAGGGTGGGGGGATCCCCAATCGCCAGAACCGAATACGGGGGCGCCAGAGCCGTGCCGTCGAACTCCAGCGCACCGGGCGTGCCCGCAACCCACGAATCCACCCCGATGCGCACTGCCTTGGTGCCGTCGCGGACCTCCATCGCCTCGGCACCGGCTGCCCGCAGTTCGTTGATCACGTCGAGCATGGTCTCGGGCGCCACCCCGCGGGTCGGATCGTCCACGGTGATCACCACGCCGGGACCGGCCGCGCCCACGGTGCCGATCATGATCGCCAGCGCGGCCAACCGCGCCTGGGCGTTTTCGATGGCGGCCTGGTCGCTGCTGCCGGACTCCTGCAGGGCGTTGAGCGTCTGCTGAAGTTCGGCGACTTCGGTGTTGAGGGTGGCCTCGCGTTGGCGCAGCGAATCCAGCAGCACCAGTAGGTCAGCGGGGCGGGCCGTCTCCAGCGCGTCCTCGGAGTCGTTCTGGCGGACCTGAGTGACGATCGCCACGCCCAGCAGCAGACACAACAGCATCCCCAGCACGCTGAACACCGGTCCGGAACGGCCGCGGGGCGGCGGCACACCGCTCCGAGCAGGTGGCTGCGGCAGCTCGTGACGGCCGTGCGATGCCGGATCGGCGCTACTCATGTGTGTCAGGCCCCGAACAGCCGTCGCCGCAGCGCCGCCGCGTTGCCGAAGATGCGAATGCCCAGCACCACGATGATCGCGGTGGACAGCTGGGTGCCGACCCCCAACTGGTCACCGAGGTAGACCAGCAGAGCGGCCACCAGAACGTTGAAGACGAACGACACGACGAACACCTTCGCATCGAAGATCCGCTCCAGGTAGGCACGCAGGCCGCCGAACACGGCGTCCAGCGCGGCCACCACGGCGATCGGCAGATAGGGCTGAACCACCTCCGGCACGCTGGGGTGAAAGAGCAGTCCCAAGACGATGCCGGCGATGAGCGCGGCGATACCGATCATTGCGACATCACTCCAGCCTCCCGAACCGGATCCGTGCGGGCCACGACGGCCAAGCCGGCCAAGTCACGACCCGCAGCGCTAGCTTGCGTCACGACGCCCCTATCTGTTTGGCAAACCGGACATCTCGCACCGAGCCGGCCGGCAGCGTGAGGTCGGCCGAGCTGCGCCCGTCGACCCGAACCCCCACCCCGTAGGACGCCTCCAACAGCCTTAGCCGGTACAGCCCGGGGCTGCGGTCGAAGGTGTCGCGCAGTTCGCGGGGCGGCCCGATGGCTTGCAGCGAATAGGGACTGCTGATCGGTTTGTTGTCGACCAGGATGGCTCCGCCGGCCTGCCGGATCGTGACGTTGGGCCCGATGCGGACGTCTCCGACGGCGATCGCCTCGGCCCCGCTGGCCCACAGCGAGTTGACGACCAGCTGGAGGTCGCGGTCCAAGATGATCTGCTGACTGCCCGACACCCTCTGTTTGGAGGCATCGGAGAGATTCCGCCCGGCTCCGGGGTCGGTGACGGTGACGGTGAGCCCGGGGCCGCTCACCCGCGTGCCGGCGGCCTCCAGGCTGAGCGCGTCCAGGCCGGCCAACACCCGCTGGCCCTGGGCGTCGTCGGCCAGCCGGTGCCGGCGCAACTCGTCGACCCGGTTGGCGTAGGTCTCCCGTTTGTCGGCCAGCCTCCCGGTGACGGCTTCGGCCGCGCGGACATTCGTCGCCAGCACCTGTTGGGCGTCGTGCACCCCGGGAGCCACCGACCGGGCCTGCGCCACCGCGACGGCGAACACCGCCGCCACCAGCAACGCCGCCGCCGCCTCCCATGCCCACCCCGCGACCCGGGCGGTGGCAGCGGGGGGTGCGGTGCGGCGTGCACGCCGGGCTGCCGCCGCGGCGTAGCCGGGGTCGAGATGTTCGGACAACAGGGAGCGCAGCAAAGACGGCACCGCGAATTTCCGCGGCCTGCCGGCCTCGTGGGCGCCCGCCCCCTGAGAGTCGTAGCCACTCAGCGCGAAAAACGGCTCAGCCACCGGCAACCTTCGGCATGGTGCGGACCACCAGTCTCACCTGGACCAGATACAGCACGAACGCCCACAGGTACATGCCCAGGCCCCAGATCAGGAAGGCCCAGCCGGCCGAGAGCACCACGCGGCTCCACAGCTGATCCCACTGCCCCAGCAGGATCAGCGGAAACGCCGACATCAGCGCGAAGGTGCCCGCCTTGCCCACGTAGGTCACCGGCAGCGCGGTCAGTCCCCGGCTACGCAGCGCCGGCAGGGTGGCGGCAAGCAGCAGATCCCGGGCCAGCAGCACGCCGATGATCCACCAGGGCACCAAGCCCCGCACGCCGAATGCGACCGGAATCGCCAGCATGTAAAGCCGGTCGATCGCCGGGTCGAGCAGCGCCCCCAGCGTCGAGTACTGGTTGAACAGGCGAGCCACTTTGCCGTCCGCCCAGTCGGAGGCACCGCTGAGCATCAGGGTCGCCACTGCCGGTCCGTCGGCCCGCGCGATCAGCAGCAGATAAAGAAAAACGCCGATCAGGCCGAGGCGGGCCAGGCTGATCACGTTGGGCACGGTGAGCACCCGGTCCTCAACGCGATCGGAGCCGGAGCCGACAGTCATACCGACCCCCTAGCGGAAGATCCCGGGCAGGCTCAGCGCATCCATGCTGTCGTCGCTCAGCGGGTTGTCGCGAACCATGTAGGTCCACGTCGAGGTGGGCCGGGCCAGCTTCGACAGGTCGATCCCCGGCTCGGATTCGATCGAGTCCGAGGTCTCCAGCGTCTGCTGGGCCGCCTCGATGGCGTCGGCGGCCAGTGAGGCGAACGCATCCAGCGCCAACCGGTGGAACTCGTCGAGCGGGTTCTGCCGGCCCAGGGCACGCAGGTGGATGCTCTCGCGGATGTCGGCCAGGTAGGCGAGGTGGTCGGCCCAGCCGCGGTCCAGGTGGTAGAGCATGATCAGCCGGCAGATCTTCTCCAGCTTGGCTTCGCCGTCCTGCCCGTCTTGCCCCAGCTGGTCCTTCAACTCCGCGTAGCGCTTCGGGGTGAGCTCGGCCAGCTCCTCGCGAGCCGCCGGGGTGGACAGCAGCGTGTTGCGCCGCTCCACGATTATCGCGCGCTGCTGGGCGATCAGCTGGTTGTACCGCCAGGTGTTGGCGTGGATGTCGAGCAGCTTGCCCTCGGCGATGCGCTGCGCGTGGTCGAGCAGGCCGGAGGCCTTCGGGCTCAGGATCCGACCGTCGTCGTCGGTCTCGGTCGGCAGCTTGTTGGCTTCCAGGTTGGTCGCGGCGACGTCGTCTTCCCAGCTGGAGAAGAACACCGACGATCCCGGGTCGCCTTGACGACCGGCCCGGCCCCGCAACTGGTTGTCGAGGCGTTGCGTGTGCTGGCGCCCGGTGCCGATGACGTGCAGGCCGCCCAGCTCGACGATCGCGTCGTGATCAGCCTCTTCGGAGCCGCCCAGGCGGATGTCGGTGCCGCGGCCGGCCATCTGGGTGGACACCGTGACCACCCCGAGCTTGCCGGCCTCGGCGATCACCGTGGCTTCTTCGGCGTCGTTCTTGGCGTTGAGGACCACCGCCGGGACACCGCGCTTGCGCAGCCGCTCGTACAGTTCCTCGGACTCGGCGACATCGTGGGTGCCGACCAGCACCGGCTGCCCGGTGGCGTGCACCTCGACGATGTGGGCCACGATGGCGTCGTTCTTGGCCGCGGCGGTGATGTAGACCCGGTCCGCCTCGTCTTCGCGAATGTTGGGCATATTCGGCGGGATCGGCGAGACCCCCAACTGATAGAACTGCCGCAACTGCTCGCCGGCCGCCAACGCCGTACCGGTCATACCGCACACGGTCGGATACCGATTGACCAGCGCCTGCACCGTGATGGTGTCGAGCACCTCGCCGGTCTCGGTGGTCTCGATGCCTTCTTTGGCCTCCACCGCGGCCTGCAGGCCGTCCGGCCAGCGCTGCAAGGCCGCGATCCGGCCGCGTGAGGCGTTGATCAACTGCACCTTGCCGTCGCGGACGATGTAGTGCACGTCGCGCTGCAACAGCACATGCGCGTGCAGGGCGACATTGACCTCGGTCAGCGTGGAGACCACGTGCTCCTCGGAGTACAGGTCGATGCCACCGAGCGCCTTCTCGACTTTGTTCGCGCCCACCTCGGTGAGGTGGATGTTGCGCCGGTCCTCGTCGGAGTCGTAGTCCACGCCGGGTTTGAGCCGCCCGACCAGCTCGACGATCTCCATCCGGGGCGTCTCCCGGTGGGTGGTGCCGGCCAGCACCAGCGGCACCAGCGCCTCGTCGACCAGCACCGAGTCGGCTTCGTCGATCAGCGCCACATCCGGGTTGGGCGAGACCAGATCGTCGACGTCGGTGACCAACTGGTCACGCAGCACGTCGAAGCCGATCTCATTGATCGATGCGTAGGTGACATCGCACTGGTAGGCGGCGCGGCGCTCGGCCGCCGTGGACTCTTCGGTGATCCACCCGACGGTGACCCCCAGAGCCTCCAGCAGCGGACCCATCCATTCGGCGTCGCGACGCGCGAGGTAGTCGTTGATGGTGACCACGTGTACGTGCCGGCCACCGATGGCGTATCCGGCGGCAGCGATCGCACCGGAGAGCGTCTTGCCTTCGCCGGTGGCCATCTCGACGACATCCCCGGCCAGCATCCGCAGTGCGCCCTGCAGCTGAACGTCGAACGGACGCTGCCCGATACTGCGCTCGGCGGCTTCCCGGGCGATCGCCAAGAACTGCGGGATGTCGGAGGCGTCGGCCAGCTCCTTGAGTTTGAGCAGTTGCGCGGCTTTGCGCAGCTGCTCGTCATCGAGTCCAGCGGCCTTCTTGGCGTACTCGCCGGCCGCGGTGACCTCGGCCATCGAACGACTCTGGTTCTTCTCGGTGCTGGCGCCCAGCAGTTTCCAGAATTTCCCGCTGAGCCGACCCGACTTGGTTCGCGTTCCGGAGACAGTCTTGGAGGTGTTAGCCACAGCACAACGGTACGCGGTGGCCGGCGCTTGCAAGCCGGGGGCACCGTCGCGTCGGCGGGCTGCCGGGCCATGCTTATCCGGCACGACGCCGCACTGCTGCGGTAGGTTTCGCACGGGATTTCCCGATTCGGATACCGGCCGCGACGCGATTGCGGCGATACGGACGGCAAGGAGACATCGGCAGTGGACTCGAAGCTGTTCAATCCGTCCATCGACTGGGGGCATGCGCTGCCCGATTCGCTGGTGTGGATCGCACTGGCCTGGACCATCAGCGCCGTGAGCGTGCTGGCAGTGGCGGCCCTGCTGCGGGTCAGCACCCGATGGGGACGCCAGTTCTGGGAGATCAGCGGCGCTTACTTCACCGGGCGGGACAGCCTGCGTGTCTGGCTGATGCTGGGCGTGCTGCTGCTGTCGGTGATCACCGCGGTCCGGCTCAACGTGTTGTTCAGCTTCCAGGGCAACGACATGTACTCGTCGCTGCAGACCGCCTTCCAGGGCGCCGCCGGCGGGGACGAGGCCATCAAACAGTCCGGCGTACACGGATTCTGGATGTCGATCGGCATCTTCAGCCTGATGGCCGTGCTGCACGTGGCGCGGGTGATGCTCGACATCTATCTGACCCAGCACTTCATGGTGAACTGGCGCATCTGGCTCACCGATCGCCTGACCGGGGACTGGTTGGACGGGCGGGCCTACTACCGGGCCCACTTCGTCAAGACACCGCTTGACCCGGCCGTCGGCGAAGCCATCGAAGGCGCCATCGACAACCCGGATCAGCGTATTCAGCAGGACATCGACATCTTCACCGCGGGCAACGGCGCCAACGTCAACGCACCGTCCAACGGCACCGGCAGCACGCTGTTGTTCGGTGCCGTCCAGTCCATGGTCACGGTGGTGTCGTTCACCGCCATCCTGTGGAACCTGTCGGGCACGCTGACCGTGTTCGGGTTCGACATCCCGCGGGCGATGTTTTTGATCGTCTTGGTTTATGTGGCCATCGCGACCATTGTCGCGTTCTGGATCGGCCGTCCGCTGATCCGGTTGAGCTTCCGCAATGAGCTCACCAACGCCGCCTTCCGGTACGCGCTGGTGCGGGTGCGCGACGCCGCCGAGTCGGTGGCGTTCTACCGGGGCGAGCTGGCTGAGCGGGTCCAGCTGCGGACGCGGTTCCGGGCGATCATCGCCAACTATCTGAACTTCGTGAACCGGACCATCGGATTCGCCGGCTGGAACCTGTCGGTGAGCCAGGCGATCGTGCCGCTGCCCTGGGTGATCCAGGCGCCGCGACTGTTCTCCGGACAGATCATGTTCGGCGGGGTGGCGCAGACCGCGTCGGCGTTCGGCAATATCTCTGACTCCCTGTCGTTCTTCCGCAACGCCTACGACAACTTCGCCGGTTACCGGGCGTCGATCATTCGTCTGCACGGCCTGCTGGAGGCCAACCGCGAGGCCCGCGATCTTCCCGAGCTGCTGGTCAAGCCCAGCCCGGACGGCACGGTGGCGCTGGAGGGCGTCGAGGTGCGCAACCCCGAGGGTGTCCCGCTGATCGAGGCGCTCGATGTGCAGCTGGGCGTCGGTGATGCGCTGATGATCGCCGGACCATCGGGCAGTGGCAAGACGACGCTGCTGCGCAGCCTGGCCCAGTTGTGGCCGTACGCGTCGGGAACCCTGCGGCGCCCCGATGCGGTCAACGCCACGATGTTCATCTCGCAGCTGCCCTACATCCCGCTGGGTGATCTGCGGGCGGTGGTGTCCTACCCGCTGTCGGCCGGCGAGGTCACCGATGCCGAGATCACCGAGGCGTTGGTCAAGGTGTCGCTGCCGAATCTCGTCGACCGGCTCGACGACGTCGAGGATTGGGCCAAGGTGCTCTCGCCCGGTGAGCAGCAGCGGGTGGCATTCGCCCGAATCCTGTTGACGCGGCCCAAGGCTGCCTTCCTCGACGAGTCGACATCGGCGCTCGACGAAGGCCTGGAACTGACGCTGTACCGGTTGCTGCGCTCCGAGCTGCCCGACACCATCCTGGTCAGCGTGAGCCACCGGCACACGGTGCGCCAGCACCACAAGCACGTGCTGGAGCTGCTCGGCCAGGGCCGCTGGGACCTGTCTGCGGTCTAACGAGTTGCCGCGTGCGCCCCGGCGCGCCGGCCGAAGAACGAGCCCTCACCCAACTGGGTCCCGCTGGCGTATCCCTTACCGTCCTGGGCGATGTTGGCCGCACAGGCTCCGGCGGCGTAGAGCCCCGGAATGGGCTGGCCGTCACTGCGCAGCACCTCGCCGTCCACCGACGTCGCCAACCCGCCGATGGTGAAGCCGGCGTAGATCGCCTTGCCCAGCGATAGGTCGAAAGCGCCCCACGGGCCATTGTCCTGTGGAGCCAGGAATGGCGGCTGCTTGTGGAAGTCCGGGTCCTGTCCCTGCGCCGCGTAGGTGTTGTAGCGGTCCAGTGTCGCGACCAGGTTTCCTTCCGGAATGCCCAGTGCGGCTTCCATTTCCGGAACGGTCTCCCATCCGTCGATCAGCGGGACCAAGGGCACCTGCGGCTTGCGCATGTGGGCCTCGTCGACGATCAGGAAGGCCGCGCTGTCGGGCTGGTCCATGACGAATCCCGAGGTGCGCGAGTGGTAGGAGTCCTCGGCGACGAAGCGCTTGCCCTCTTTGTTGACGATGATGCCGGTCAGCAGGATCGACGGCGGGTAGACCGGCGCGGTGATGAAGATCTGGTCCATGTGCTTGGTGGCGCCGCCCGCCGACATCCCCATCCGGATGCCCAGCCCGTCGTCGTAGGTGTTGCCCAGCACGAACGGCTTCTCGGCGAGCTTCGGCGTGTACTGGGCGACCATCTCCGGGTTCATCACGAAGCCACCGGCGGCAATCACCACCGACTTCGCTTTGACCACACCGCTTTCGGTGAAGTGCTTCCACGTGACACCCACGACGGCGCCGGAGGCGTCGGTGACCAGCCCGGTGGCACCGGTTTCGTAGCGGATCGTCACCCCGAGGTTGTCGGCCCGCTTCAGCAGCAGGTCGATTGCCATCTTGGCGCCCTGGGTGTCACCGGGCACCGGAACCTTGTGCCCGCGTGGCGCCGGAACGGCCTCGTTCAAAAACGGCCACACCTTCTCGTTGCCGGTGAACATCAGCCCCTCGGTGTTGGGCTGGATCACCGCCTTCTCCGGGTAGTAGCTGCGCTCGAACGCAATTCCGAGGTCTTCAAGCCAATTGAAGTGCTCGACGCTGCCGTCGCAGTAGGCCCGGATCTTGTCGTGCTCGGGTTCGCGCGACACCGCGACCAGGTACTTGTACATCTCGTCCGCGGTGTCGGCATGCCCGGTGGCTTCCTGGACCGCAGTGCCACCGCCGAGGTAGAAATGGCCGCCGGCCATGGCGGTGGTGCCACCGGCCTCGGCGGCCCGCTCCAGGACCAGGACCCGAGCCCCGGCCGCCGCCGCGGTGACGGCCGCGCAGCCGCCACCGATGCCGAAGCCGATCACCACGACGTCGAACTCGTCGGACCACTCCGAAACCGTTTCGGCACTGGTGGTGTCCGGGATCTGGGTGCTCATTGCCGCCACTCCTCTTCGTCGCCGGCGCTGGCCATCGGCGCCGATGCGGTGGTTACCGCTGCTCCTGTTTGATGTAGTCGAAGACCGCTCGGATCTCGGCTGGGATGTAGGCGATCTCCAGGTAAGGGATGCCGGCGTCCGGAGCTGAGATGTAGGCGAACTGCATACCGCCGGGCATCACGCCCCGGGCTACCACCTGGGCGCCCTGTTCGGCGGTGTCGCTCAGCATAACGTCGAAGGTTTCGGGATCCTCGGCCTCGATGCAGACATGGTGCAGGCCCGGCCCGTGGGCACGGAGGAAGTCGTCGTAGAGGCTGCGTCCGCGCACCGGCGCGATCAGCTCCAACTGCATGTCGCCGACGTAGCTCAGCGCGATGTCGGCGACGAAATCAGCCGGCTCGTCGAGGTAGCTGCAGGTGTCCGGGGCGAAGTGCACCCCGGGCATACGGATCCATTTGCGCACGCCGAGCAACGCGGTCAGCGTCGACTCGGTGGCGTCGAGATCGTTTGTGACCCATGCGATCTGGATGGGTGGTCGAGGCGGCGGGGTCACGACAGCGGGGTCGGCACGCCGACGTCTTCACGGACCTGTTGCGAGATCGCCGACCATGACACCGCGGCGGGGAATTCGCCCCAGACACTGTTGAACAGCCCGACGATCCGGGCCGGGCCGGAGCCGCCCGGCGCATACACCGGGCCGCCGGAGTCACCCTGCTGACTGCGAATGCTGCGCGTCATGGTGAACCATCCGTTGTTGACCCGTTCGATGTTGCCGCAGGTCTCGCCGGTCACGATGCCGAAGTGGCAGACCGGATCACCGGGTTTCAGCTCGGTGTCGGGGCCGGCCTGCAGCTGCAGCCCGCCCGGGAGGACATCGTTGACGTCGACATCGTCGGCCAGCACGATCGACTCGTAGTCGGCGATCACCTGGTCGGTGTTGACGGTCGAACCATTGGGAGTGTTGTCGCGAAAGGTCGCCAACCTGCCGATGACCGCCCCGCCGCGGTCGGTGACGGTTCCGCTTCCCCGGCAATGGCCGGCGGTGAAGGCGATCCGCATCACCGGGTCGACGTAGCCGAGAGTGCAGACGTGGGTGTCTTGGCGGATCTCCATCCCGGGGAACACCAGCACCCGATCGGCTCTAGCCGGAAAGACCGTCGGCCCAGCAACTGTCGCACCGATCCCCAGCAGCACCGCCAGCACCCGCGCAACGCGCCTGCGCAACCGTCGACTCCTATCGTTGAGGGCCGGTTTCGGTCCGGCCGGATCAAGCCACCATGTCGCAGCGCGGCGGCCCGGCCCCAAGGGATCCGGGCCGCCGCGGCGGCGTTGTGCGGCGATCAGGGGATCGTCAGCTCCTGGCCGGGGTGAATCAGGTCAGGGTTGGCGATGCCGCTGGCCTCCGCGATCTGCGGGTACTTGTTGCCGTCGCCGTAGAACCGCTCGGCGATGGCGAACAGGGTGTCACCGGCGACCACGGTGTAGGTGCGTGCCGCGGGTGCGGCCTCCTCCACGGGAGCCGGCGCCTCTTCAGCCTTGGGCTCCTCCGGCGGCGGGGCGTCGGTCTCGGTCTTGGTGGACCAGGCCGCGCCGTCGGCAGCGTAGAGCACCAGGTTGCGGTCGTCTTGCAGAACCAGCTTGACGTCCTTCTTGCCCTTGGTGTCGGTGTGCCAAATCGGCTTGTCGGCCGTGTAGAGCACGAAGTTTCCGTCCGCCTGCACCTCGGCACGGACCACGTCGTTGCCGTTGGTACCCGATGCCCAGATCGCTTTGCCCCTCGCCGCCAGCACCAGGTTGCCGTCCTCCTGCAGCGTCAGGGTGTAAGCCCCGTTGTTAGAGGTCAGCGACTCGCCCTTGACGAGCTTCTTACCTGCCGTGAGCGTGTCTCCCAAGCTCTGTGCCACGTTGTCCCCTTTTCATCGGCCCGCCGCGGCCTGACTCGCCGGGCGTTGTCGCTGCGATGCGACGTTAGTCAGCCTAGGCGAACACCCGCCGGTGTGCCCCGCATTACGTCACGGCAATCTCGGTTGCTGGGAGACGGCCGCTGCCGGGCCCACGGGCTGCCAGCCGGGCGGTCCGAAGATGTAGCCCAGCCGGTCGCGCCACCGCGTCGCACGGCGTACATCGGCGATGATCGAGGCGTACTCGTGGAATTGCAGGGTCACGATGTTGAAGGTGTCGACCGGCTTGGTCAGCCCGTAATGCGGGCGAAACCGCTCGGCGGCGAAGCTGCCGAACAGCCGGTCCCAGATGATGAGGATCCCGCCGTAGTTCTTGTCCAGGTACTCCGGGTCCATGCCGTGGTGCACCCGGTGATGCGATGGAGTGTTGAAGATGAACTCGACTGCCCGAGGCAGCTTGTCGATCCGCTCGGTGTGGACCCAGAACTGGTAGACCAGGCTCACCGAAAAGCTGGCGAACACCATCCACGGCGGAATGCCCAACAGCGGCAGGGGAATCCACATCAGGATCTCGCCGCTGTTGTTCCACTTCTGGCGTAGCGCCGTGGCGAAGTTGAAGTAGCGGCTGGAGTGGTGCGCCTGATGAGTCGCCCAGATCAGCCGGATCCGATGCGCGATGCGGTGGTAGGTGTAGTAGAGCAGATCCACCCCGACGAGTGCGATCACCCAGGTGTACCAGCGCTGCGGCGACAGATGCCACGGCGCGAGGTAGGTATAGATGGCTGCGTAACCCAGCAGCGCGACGAACTTCCAGCCGGCGGTGGTGGCCATGGACACCAGGCCCATCGAGATGCTCGCCCAGGCGTCCGGGGTGCGATAGGCCCCGACCGGCACCAGCTCTGCTTCGGACTGCTCCAGTTTGCGCGCGGCGAACCACTCGAGCGAGAGCAGCAGCAGGAAAAAAGGCACGGCAAAGATAACCGGGTCGCGCATCGGCCCGGGCAACGCCGACCACACCGCTGCGAACGCATCCACCGTCGCTACCTCCGGAACAACAGCCTAGACGTCGCCGGGCTCAGTCCGGTGACAGCGACGACTGATCTTCGGCATGCCACTGGACCGCGTAGACGCCCGGCTGCAGTGACAACTCGCTCACCAGGCGCTCAAGCCGGTCCGGCGCCCGACTGTCCGACAGCATCGACGCGGTGAGCGCGATGTTGTCCTCGCCGGCGCGAACGGTGTGAATCCCCCGCAGGATCAGGTCGTTGCTGGCGGTGTGCTGCACGATCTGGGCGCGCAGGTACTTCTCGGACTTCGGCCGGCAGATCACCTGCACTTCGTAAGGCGAATGCGGTTCGTCCTCCTCTACGTGCTGATCACGGTCGATGAACCGCCCCAGCGGCCGCAGCAGCAGATGGGTGCCGACGATCGCGCCGGTCCCGATCAGCGCGAACACCAGATCGCCGGCTGCCGCCAGCACGCCCACCGCGGCCGAACACCACAGGGTGGCCGCGGTGTTGAGACCGCGGACGTTGAACCCCTCGCGCAGGATCACCCCGCCGCCGAGGAAGCCCACCCCCGACACCACGTACGACGCGACGCGGGTCGAGTTGGGTTCCACGGCGACCGCATACAGCACGAACAGCGTCGCGCCGGCGGCCACGAGCGCATTGGTACGCAGTCCCGCCATTCGGGCACGCCACTGTCTTTCCAGCCCGATCAGTGCACCGCAGCCCAGCCCGACAGCCAGTCGCAACGTGAACTCGGCGACGCTCAGCGTCTGCATGACGTCAACGATGACACATGCCTAGCCGGCGACCACCGGCCGAGCCATCACGGTGGGCTTGAAGCCGTACCGCGGGGCGGCAAAACCGTAGTTGCGGCCCTGCCCGGCGCCCGCCAGCGGCACCCCGGGCATGCCGGCCGGGCCCGCCTGAGGCGCGGGTGCCGACACCGTCCACCCGGTTGCCGCGGCTCCCCCGACGGGACCGGTGGCCGGAACCGACGCGGCCCACGTCTTCGGGACCGACATGGCACCCACCGAGGGCGCGTTTCCCATGGAACCCGAGGCCATCCCGAGCGGGCTCAGCCCGTGCATTCCGTTGCCGAGTCCGGCGCCAAGCCCCCCGATGGTGGGCGTGAACGGGTCGATCGCGCCCAAGCCCAGGGGATCGCCGGCGGCGATGGCAGCGCCACGCACCACTGCCATGTCGGCGGCGAAGCTGGAGATCGCCGCCGCGCCCATCGGGCTGAACGAGCTGCTCATCAGGTTGGTCACGCCGTTCGTCAGGTCGCCGGTGCTGATCGCCTCACCGCCCGTCAGCGGCGGCTGCACCGGTGTCGCGAGAGCCTGCAGCGCCTGCGGCGTATTCGTAAGCGCCTGGGACGCTGCGGATTGCGCGTTCGACGTAGCGGCCGTGCCGGCGGCCTGGGAGACCGCGGCTTGCTGGGCACCCTGCGCCGACGGGTCGACGACCTCATGCGGCGCGGTGAACGGCGTGACCTTGGTGGCCACCGCTGATGACGCCGCGTAGCCATACATCGCGGCGGCGTCCTGGGCCCACATCTGGCCGTATTGCGCCTCGGTGGCGGCAATCGCGGCAGCGTTCTGGCCGAGGACGTTGGTCGCCACGAGCGCTGCGAGCGCAGACCGGTTGGCGACGATCAACGGGGGCGCGACCGTCATCGCATATGCGGCGTCGAACGCCGCGGCCGCCGCCTTGGCCTGCATGGCGGCCTGCTCTGCCCGGGCGGCGGTGGCGCCCATCCATACCGCGTAGGGGGTCGCCGCGGCAGCCATTGCATCCGAAGCCGGCCCCATCCAGCCTTCGCTGACAAGTCCGTTGATGACGGCCTGATAGGCGGCCTCGGCCGAGCTGAGCTCGGCGGCCATCTTGTCCCATGCCGCCGCGGCGGCCATCATCGGTCCCGAACCGGGGCCGGTGTAGATACGTGCTGAGTTGATTTCCGGCGGAAATGCTCCGAAGTCCATGGCGTTGCTCCTTTTTGGGTGGTTTTTCGGCCACGAATGGCTGGTCTTGGGGATGTGCAGGCGGAGTCGATGCCCGATATGTGTTGCAGCCGTAATCCGGACGGCAGGAGAATCGGGACAGCGGTCATGGCGACATGCCGGAGCAACTCATGCCAGACCGATCGTCCGCTCGACGAATAGGTCGAGTTACCAATCGATTTCAGGGCATGCCGAAGCCTGGCGCCTTCCGCTACGGGGAGGTACGCCAGTCGACGAGTTCAGCGCCGGTGCGAATCACATGGTGAAAGCAGTACCGAGATCGAAGGAGACGACCACCGATCCCGGATAGGAACTATCACTCGGACTCAATGTCGCTCTCACCTCCTCTCGGCCTGGGCACGCGCGGGTGCCTGCACGTATGCACGAAGAGGTGAAGTAGCCCGGCGACAACCGAGATCCGCACCCCTCTCGTCAGAGCTTCGGCACTGCACGGCGTGTCCTGGCCTGCACTAATGTGCAGACCCGGAAGCCACTTGGGCTCAACCCTTAATCCGGGAGGAGCTGTCCTGACCCGGGGCGTCTTTCGACGTTCGGGGTCAGTGGCCTGTATCCGTGCAGACGCCTCACCTAACGAGGTGCTTGCTTAACCATAGTGCACCAGTGGGGTGGCAGGGGTCAATCCGAACCGCCGGGACGCCGACGGCATCGTCCAGATCATTGCGCACCGGAGGCGAAAGCGCTTGCCTTCGGCCGAAATAGGCCTTCTCGAGAATGCAAAACGCGGCAGCACACCCATGGATCGGGTGTGCTGCCGCGCTGCGAAAGTGCGGGGCGATCAGGCCCAGCTGGAACCCACCGAGGCGTCGGTGTTGGCCATGTTGTTGCCGGCCGACTGCACCTTCTGACCGTGGCTGTTGGCCTGCTCGTAGATCACCGCGAAGTTGCGGCCCAACTGCGCCACAAACTCCTGGCACGCCACCGAACCCGCGCCACCCCAGAAATCACCGGCMGCCAGCACATCGTGCACGATCGCCTGGTGCTCAGCCTCCAACGACGCCGCCTGAGCACGAATCAACGCACCGTGGGCATCCACATCACCGAACTGG